>PEUI01000362.1 GCA_002785585.1 Lysobacterales bacterium CG02_land_8_20_14_3_00_62_12 | reverse complement strand
CACGTAGTAAAGTTCTGAATGGTGGCTAGCGGACGTGTGCGACATGGGCAATTCCCTGGATCGGATCGGTGGATTTAAGTGTCAACTCGGGGCCGGTGGCGGCATGGTAGGCGACTGAATCAGCGGCCAGGTCGACGCGCAGCAAATTGAAGACATAGCGAAAAGTGACGGTGTTCACGTCTTTGGGCAACTGGTCGTCCAGCATGAAGCGCACCGGCATATCCCGGGTTTCGTTGACCGCCAGGTGTTGTTCGGTAAAACAAAAACATTCGGTCTTGGTCAGATGCGCCGAGGCGCGGCCGGGGGCAATGTTGAAGATCGCCTGACCGGTCATGCCAATCATCCCCCGGTTGCTGGCGGTGAACACCACTTTGCTCGGTTCGCAAGGGTGCACCTGGACGGTTTTCTTTTCACTATCCAGGGTCCACGGCAGATCGGCAGAAATGCTGGTTTCAAACTCGACCGTCACCAGCCGGTTCAGATCGACGCCGGTGCAGGAGGTGGCGGCGGCTGGGTTGAGATCGGGCTTGATGCCGAAGATTTTCTCGCACATCACGTCGTAGAACGGCACCAGCGCGAAACCAAAACCGAACGCCAGTGCCGCCGCGAGCAGACCCCAGCGCAAGGTGCGCAGATTGCGCGTCCGCCGCTCGGTTGGCGATTCCCGCTCGCTGTTCATCGCCCCACCACCGCCATCACCCAGAACAGCAGGTAGATCGAAAACGCCAGCAACGCCACCCGCAACGCGGTGCGTCGCGCACGCCGCTGGGCCGACTCGGGTGGCTGGTTGAGAGGATTCATCGGGCCGCTATCCAGTGGACTTATGCCTGCCATCAGTGACTGATATCGCCGTGCGCCAGCATGCGGCCATCGATTACCGGCGGCACCGCAAAGCTGTGGTAGGGCGGCGGTGAGCTCAAGGTCCACTCGAGCCCGTGGGAACCTTCCCAGACGCCGGCGCTGGCCTTGGCGCCGTGCTTGCGCACGCAAACATCGAACACCATCCAGGCGAACAACAATTGGCTCAGGCCGAAACCAAAGGCGCCGATCGATGACCACATGTTGAAGTCAGCGAACACGATGTTGTAGTCGGGGATGCGCCGTGGCATACCGGCCAGTCCGAGAAAATGCTGCGGGAAAAACAGCAGGTTCACAAACACCGTGGACAACCAGAAATGCCACTTGCCCAAAGTTTCGTTGTACATCCGGCCGGTCCATTTGGGCAGCCAGAAATAGGTCGCTGCCATGATCGCAAACACCGCGCCCGGCACCAGCACATAGTGGAAGTGAGCGACCACGAAATAGGTGTCCTGATACTGGAAATCAGCCGGCACGATCGCCAGCATCAGCCCGGAGAAGCCGCCGATGGTGAACATCATCACAAAGCCAATCGCGAACAGCATGGGGGTCTCGAAGGTCATTGAGCTCTGCCACATGGTGAACGCCCAATTGAATACTTTGATGCCGGTGGGAATGGCGATCAGCATGGTGGCGTACATGAAAAACAGCTCGCCGCCGAGCGGAATGCCGACGGTAAACATGTGGTGCGCCCAGACGATGAAACTCAGGAACGCAATCGAGGCAATGGCATAGACCATCGCCCGGTAACCAAACAACGGTTTGCGCGCAAAAGTCGGAATGATCTCGGAAACCACGCCAAAGGCGGGCAGGATCATGATGTAGACCTCGGGGTGACCGAAAAACCAGAAGATGTGTTGAAACATCACCGGGTCACCGCCACCGGCAGCGTTAAAGAAGCTGGTGCCAAAATATTTGTCGGTCAACAGCATGGTGACGGAGCCCGCCAGCACCGGCATCACCGCAATCAACAGAAACGCCGTGATCAACCAGGACCAGACGAACACCGGCATCTTCAACATATCCATACCCGGCGCCCGCATGTTGAGGATGGTGGCGATGATGTTGATGGCGCCCATGATCGAGCTGATGCCCATCATGTGGATCGCAAAAATGGTGAAGGCGACGTTGTCTCCGCCTTGCAACGAGAGCGGCGGGTACAGCGTCCAACCACCAGCCGGACCGCCGCCACCGATACCAAACAGCAGAAACAACACAAACGGCGCCAGCAACAAGGTGAAGGCGGCCGGCAGGATCCAGAACGACCAGTTGTTCATCCGCGGCAGCGCCATGTCCGGGGCACCAATCATCATCGGCACCATCCAGTTGGCGAGACCGACAAACGCCGGCATCACCGCACCAAAGATCATCAATAAGGCGTGCATGGTCGTCAACTGGTTGAACACTTCCGGATGCACGATCTGCAAGCCCGGCTGGAACAACTCGGCGCGGATCACCATGGCCAGTGAACCGCCAACGAAAAACATCACCAGCGCAAACACCAGATACAGGGTGCCGATGTCTTTGTGATTGGTGGCAAACAACCAGCGCTGCACGAATCCCTGCGGTTTGTGATCGTGTTCAGCAGCGGCGTGCAAATCACCGGCACCAGTGGAAGCAATTGCGTGGGCCATGATTCTTCCCTCAATTCAGTTGGCTGGCAGCGGGCGCTGCCAGGTCGGTGGTTTCCGCAGCAGCCACGGCCGCTGCGGCGACCGCTGCGGGCGGTGTTGCGGCCGCCTGCTGGTCGGCAAACCATTGCGCGTATTCGGCCTGGCTCTTGACTTCCACGACGATCGGCATGAAGCCGTGGTCTTTGCCGCAAAGTTCCGCGCATTGACCGCGATAGATTCCGGGCTTGCTGACCCGGGTCCAATTGTCGTTGATGATGCCGGGAATAGCGTCTTGCTTCCAACCGAGTTCCGGCACCCACCAAGAGTGAATCACGTCTTCGGCGGTGAGCACGAAGCGCACTTTGGTATCGGCCGGTAGCACCAGCGGATGATCGACATCCAGCAAGTAGTTATCGATCGCGTAAGGGTCGATGCCCGAGCCCAGGCGCCGGGCCTCCGCGGAATCCCGCTTCAGCGAACTGAAAAAGCTGACCGGCGTGCCGACGTACTCATAGCGCCATTTCCACTGGTAACCGGTGATCTTGATGGTCATCGCCGAATTGGCGGTGTCGGCGGCGGCCAGCATCACTTTGGTGGCAGGCCAGGCCATCGCCATCAGGATCAGCGCCGGCACCACGGTCAGCACCGCTTCGGCCATGTTGTTGTGGCTCCACTTGGCTGGCACCGCGCCCTTGGATTTACGGAACTTCCAGACCGAGAAGAACATCATGCCGTAGACGATGACGCCGATGGCACAACACAGCAGGAACGTCATCATGTGCAAATCGTGCGCCGACTGGCTAGCCTGCGAAGCGCCTTCGGTCATATTGAGCTGCCAGCGCACGGGCGGATCGGCCGACACCGCCAGGCTGCCGACCAAAGCAACCGGCACGGCGATCAGGCGAAGCAAACGGAGTCTTGTTGCGGTCATGGTCAGTCCAATCCCGGCAATGCCGGAGCAAGCGTTCGATAAGGTGAATACTGCCCAGGCGGCACACAATCTGCGCGCACCGGGCGACCATTCGGGTGTGGATGGCAGCGCTGGTTCAAGTGGCATCGCCGCTGCCAAGGCGGCATGATAGCTGGCAGTCGGCCCGACCGGCAACCAAAACGCCGCAGGCAGGTGCGGCGATGGCCACGGCGCTCAGGCTACCGATGTCGCCCGCCGCACTGTTATTGATGGTTCACTATCTTTGATCGCCACTGGACGCCGCCATGGATCGCTACGAACGTTTGCTCAAATTGCACCGCTTGTTGCAAAGTGCCCGCTACCCGGTCCGCCTGCAACATTTGCAAGATGAACTGGAGTGCTCGCGCGCCACCATCTATCGTGATATCGCGTTTCTGCGCGACGCCCTTGGCGCCCCGATCGAAGGCGGCAGCGAAGCCGAGGCCAGCTTTTGCTATCCGAGCGAAGCCGCTGAGACTTTTGAACTACCTGGTCTGTGGCTGTCCTCCGGTGAGCTCGAGGCGCTGCTGGCCATGCACCAATTGCTTGCCAGTACCGGCGGCACGGTGCTATCCGGCACACTGGCGCCGCTGCGCCATCGCATCGAAAAACTGCTCGCCGAACAAAGTGGCGGCAAACGGTGGCCGATCGAGCGCATTCGCGTCACTCGAAGTTTGTCGCGCCAACTGGATGAAACCGCCTTTCGGATGGTCGCTGGCGCCGTACTCGAGCGACGGCGCCTGAAGTTTCGCTATCGCGCCCGCTCCACCAATCAGGACAGCGAGCGCTTGGTCAGTCCGCAGCGGCTCACCCATTACCGCGAAAACTGGTATCTGGATGCGTATGACCATGAACGCGAAGGCCTGCGCAGTTTTTCGTTGGATCGCATCTTGAAACCGGTCTTGCATGGCAGCGAGGCGGCGCTGGATGTCGCCGACGCCGATCTCGACAGCCACTTAGCTGGCGGTTATGGCATTTTTTCCGGTGCCCCCAAAGCCTGGGCGACGATCCGATTTTCACCTCGCGCCGCACGCTGGGTTGCCGACGAACACTGGCATTCGAAGCAGGAAGGCCACCTGCTGGACGACGGCCACTACGAACTGCGTCTGCCCTATGCCAGTGCCCGCGAACTACTGATGGATGTATTGCGCTACGGCCCCGACGCCGAAATCATCGCGCCGGTCGCGTTGCGCGAAGAGGCGCGCATCCAACTGCGCCTGGCGCTGAACGGCTACGAGCCCAGCACGCCCTGAGCGACGGCCGATTACCGAGGCCAGCCCAAAGAAGCCTGGCGAATCAGCGCAGCGCGCCCGCCTCAATGGCGCCCGGCGAACAACTCGCGGCCGATCAGCATGCGGCGAATTTCATTGGTGCCGGCGCCAATTTCATAGAGCTTGGCATCGCGCAGCAGACGACCCGTGGGGTAGTCGTTGATGTAGCCATTGCCGCCCAGACACTGCAGCGCTTCCAGGGTGACCGCGACCGCTGATCGCGAGGCTTGCAACAGACAAGCGGCGGGATCGATCCGTGAGTATCGGCCACGGTCGTAATCCGCAGCGACCCGGTAGGCAAATGCGCGCGAACTCTGCAAGGCCGTGTACATGTCGGCAATTTTGGCCTGCATGATGCCAAAAGTACCAATCGGCTGGTCGAACTGCTTGCGTTCGCGCACGTAGGCCAGGGCAACTTCCAGCGCGGATTGCATCAAGCCGAGCGGGCCACCGGTCAATACCAGGCGTTCACTGTTGAGTCCATTCATCAACACTTTGACGCCCTGATTGAGTTCGCCCAGCAGGTTCTCGGCGGGGATCGCACAATCTTCGAATACCAGTTCGCAGGTATTGGAGCCACGCATGCCGAGCTTGTCCAGCTTCTGTGCGGTGCGAAAGCCAGGCATGCCTTTTTCGACGATAAAGGCGCTCATTGCGCGCGCTTTCAACTCGCGCCCAGCGGTGCGCATGTAGACGATCAACACATCGGCATCGGGGCCGTTGGTAATCCACATCTTGCTGCCGTTGGCGATGAAATGATCGCCCTTGAGTTCGGCGCGGCAGGCCATCGCTCCGACGACATCGGACCCAGCACCGGGCTCGCTCATCGCCAGCGCACCAACGTGCTCGCCACTGCAAAGTTTCGGCAGATAGCGCTCACGCTGCGACGTGGTGGCATTGCGATAGAGATTTTGCACACACAGGTTGGAGTGCGCGCCGTAGGACAACCCCACCGAACCCGACGCCCGGGAGATTTCTTCCATCGCCACCAGGTGCGCCAGGTAACCCAGATCGGAACCACCGTAGGCGCCCGGAATGGTGAGACCGAGCAGACCCAGGTCGCCCAACTTGCGCCAGAGATCGGTCGGGAACAAGTTGTCGCGGTCGATCTGCTCGGCACGCGGCGCGATTTCATGCTCGGCAAAAGCGCGCACGGCGGTGCGCAACTGGTCGAGATCTTCACCGAGACTGAATGCTTCCATGGCTTGAAGATCGCTCTACAGGCCGCGCATTCGACCAAGGAAGCGGGTGCCCGATTGCCCCATGTGCGGCAGCCGAATCTTGCCGATGGTAGCGATGCGCTCTTCGGCCAGACGATCAGCGGCGCGGTAGGTGGGAATGCCGTCGCGCTTGGCAATGGCGAAAATCTTGCCGAGATTCTGATAAATGGTGCGCATCATGCGCCGCGCCCGCTCGATGTTGTAGCCGTCGATTTCCAGCGAAACATTCATCAGGCCACCCGCATTCACCGCGTAGTCCGGCGCGTACAAGATGCCGCGGCGCTCGACTTCGTCGCCGCAATCTTCGGTCGCCAATTGATTGTTGGCGGCGCCACAAATCAGCTTGAACTTGAAGCGCGGGATGGTGGCGTGATTGACCGTTCCGCCGAGCGCGCACGGCGAATAGACATCGGCAGCAACATCGTAAATGTCGTCCAGCGCCACCGCCTCGCAGCCATGGTCATCAACGGCACGCTGCACCGAGTCGGCATTGATGTCGGTGACAAACACCTTGGCACCCTGCTCGCGCAACAGTTTGACGAACTCCATGCCGACGTGGCCGATACCCTGCACGGCGTAACTGTACTTGCCGACTTCTTCGTTGCCGAACCTGGCTTGCAACGCCGCCATCAGCCCCTGCACCGCACCGTAGGCGGTAAACGGCGAAGGGTCGCCGGAACCGCCGTGCACCTGGTGCACACCGGTAACGTATTCGGTTTCTTTGAGTACCCACTCCATATCGTTGACATCGATACCGACATCTTCGGCGGTGATGTAACGGCCGTTGAGCGAGTTGACGAACCGGCCAAAGGCGCGGAACAAGGCTTCGGATTTATCGGTATTCGGATCGCCGATGATGACGCCCTTGCCGCCCCCCAGATTGAGCCCGGAGACCGCCGCTTTGTAAGTCATGCCACGCGATAGCCGCAGCACGTCGTTGAGCGCGTCCTGCTCGGTTTTGTAAGGCCACATGCGCAAGCCGCCCAAGGCTGGTCCCAACACCGTATTGTGGATGGCGATGATCGCCTTGAGACCCGCGTCTTTGTTATGGCAATAGACCACTTGCTCGTGGCCGAAGGTAGTGAGTGCGTCGAAAATCATGACCGAAACTCCAGTGCGGATAGAAAACGACATCGGCACCACCGTCGGCAATCGCAGCGGCAGAGCGAAGGCGCGCAGTGTAGCGACGCCGTCGCCGCGCTGATAGTGAATCGAGCGTTTGTATGCCGCTTGAATGGCGGCGACGGGCGGCCAAGCCGGTGGCGTCGGCGGCCGCATTGGGCACTGCCGGCAACGCGGCGACGCCGCACCCACTTAGGCGTCGCGCAGAAATAACTTACCCATCTTGCTGGTTCTTATCGCCCGCCTGCGTCGTTGCACAAAGCGTCACATAGTCCGAC
>PEUI01000418.1:4574-7233 GCA_002785585.1 Lysobacterales bacterium CG02_land_8_20_14_3_00_62_12 | reverse complement strand
AATTATATCATATAGATCAACGAGTTAACTGGCAAATAGCATGACATTTTGTGCCGCAGGGGACCGGGAAAGTCCGACAGGCTGCTAGCAAGTTCCCTGCAAACAGCGCAGCTTGTGGCCAAGCGCCGCCGCCAAACCTTGAATCTCGCCCTCGGCATTGACCAAATCGCGCAAGGATCGCCAACGATTGGGGATCGCCTGCCCGCTCAAACTGGCGGCCTCCGTGGCGAGCGCCAGCAGCCGGGTGTTGGCGCCGACGAAATCTTGATTGTCGAACGCGGCCTTGGCGATTCTGAGCCGGGTACGCAAGGTGCGTTGTGCCACCAGCGATAGATCGCCCTGGTCGATCCGCGCCGCCAAGGCAGCAAAGCCCGCGCTCGCCTCGGCCAACAAATCGGCTTGCAGCGTATCGGTGGCACGATTGACCACCAATTTGGCGATCACGAACTCCGAGAAATTGCCGCCGCGACCGCGCGCGCGGATGCTGCCGGCGATCACGTCAGCGGTGATTTCCTGGAACGGGCCGCCGATCGGCGCTTTCATCAGCCGGTAAAGCGATGGCGCGACGAACGGCAGGTGGTCGGTGTGGATCTCATAATCCACGTCTTCGGTGAACTCCAGTCCGCAGCCCGCAGGCGGCTCAACCACGATCACCATCGGAAACAAGGGGTCGATCAAATAGCTGACCGCGCCACTGGGCAAGCGCGCATTGAGCGCGGCAATCGCTGCTGGCGTCTCCAGCAAATGTGCATCGATACCGAGGCAGGTCGCATCCAGGTTGGTCACATGATCGTCGTCGTCGAACTGGATTCCCAGCTCCGCGGTAAACGTACCCACGGCAGACGGCAGCGAAATACTTGCATTGGCCAGGTCGTCTTCCACTACAACAACGATGGACGCGCCCTGCGCCTGCACGCCAACATTGGCAATGGCGCACAGCCCGCCCAGCAGCCAGCACACCGGCCAGCGGACCGTGCCCAGGCAACGCGCCGCCGCGCGCCAACCGATGGACGTCGATGCCGGTTGCAGGAATGGCAAGCCCGAAGTCAAACCCGGAGTCAAACGCTGTTGCACAGTCTGGTTCACGACATCACCTGCGCTGGTTGCTGCCCCAAGTGGGGACTTGCACCTTAAGCCAGCCGCCGCGCGATGTCGAGCCTATCGGCCTGGCGTGAGCGAACCACCAGCCGTGTCCTGAAGGATTACCCCCAGCGCCGCCCGGTGTGGACCCGGCCACCAGCGCCAAGGGTGATCGCTTCGACACCACGCTGGGGGGTCGGCGTGGTCGCTGCTGGGTGATTGTCCGGATAGGCGAAGCCAACGCCAAAACCTATTCTGGGCTCGTCGCAATCGGCGACTTGATTAGCTACTGGAGTTCATCATGACATCCCGCTCCCTCCCACGCCGCGCCCTGCTGGCCTTGGCCTTGGCTGGCGCATTGGCCGGCAGCGCCAGCGCGATTACCATTACCCGCGAATTCTCGGCTTCCTGGTATGACCCGGCGCATTCCGGCCATGGCTTCAATTTTGAAGTCATCACCGCCAACGCCAACAAGCTCATGCTGGGCTACTGGTACACCTACGACGCGCAGGGCAATCCATCCTGGGTGTATGCAACCGGACCGATCATCGGCGACCAGGCGCAACTCACCGGCTATGTCACCAGCGGCGGCGCCTTCGGCAACAATTTCAATCCGGCCAATGTGCAGATCCAGCCCTGGGGCACGCTCACCGTCACCTTTGCCAGTTGCACCCAGGGCACCGTGCAGTTCCATCCCAGCAATCCGGCGCTGGCTAGTGGCAGCATGCCGATCACGCGCTTGACCAGCCTGCATAACACCACCTGCACTGGCGGCATTTCCGGCGACAGTCAGGTCACCGTCGGCGTTGGCACTGGCGAAATCGTCCAGTTCATGGACAACACCGGTGCGGCACCAGCGGCCAAAGGCACCTTGCGCTTCAGCGAGCAGATCGACCGCAGCGAGTTCAGTGCCGAAGCCGAAGATTTGCCGGTTGGCGCTTATTCACTCACCGTCGATGGCGTCGAGCGCGGCAGCATCAACGTCGTCGCCATCGCCACCGGCACCAGCGGTGCCCTCGAGTTCAGAAGCCCGGTGGAACCCGGCAAACTACTGCTCGACTTTGATCCGCGCGGCAAACTGGTACAGATCCACCAAGCCAGCACGTTGTTCCTGACTGCGACCTTGGCGGCGGCGACGACACCACCGCCACCGCCACCACCCGGCGGCGGGACCGGTGCACCACCGTTTGGCAATGCCGAATATCAGTTGAACGTGGAGCCCGCAGGCAACAACGGCCCGGATCTCAGCGCCGATCTCGAACAGCGCGCCGACCGCGTCGACTTCAAGGTGGAAGTGCAAGACGTACCGGCCGGTGATTACAGCCTGCGCATTGGTGGCAGCGATCACGGCACGATTACCGTCAGTGCTCGAACCGGCGGTACCGAAGGTCAAGTCGAGTTCCGCAACCCGGTCGAGCCTGGCAAGCAACTGCTCGACTTCGACCCCCGTGGCCAATTGATTGAAATCGGCTCGGCCACCGGCATCGTGCTATCCGGCATGTTTCCGAATACGCCAAGCGGCACCCCCGGCGGTGACGACAACGGCAGCGGCAACGATGGCGATGACAACGGCGGCGCC
>PEUI01000418.1:0-4555 GCA_002785585.1 Lysobacterales bacterium CG02_land_8_20_14_3_00_62_12 | reverse complement strand
ACAACGGCGACAACGGCGACGGCGACAACGGCGACAACGGTGACAACGGTGACGGCGACAACGACAACGGCGACAACGGCGACGGCGACAACGGCGACGGCGACAACGGTGACAACGGCAACGACGGTGACTAATCCGTAAGCCGTTAAAGCCGCAAAGTTAAACTTGAACCACGCAAAAAACGACCCTCTCCGCTCGTCGGGAGAGGGTTTTTTGTTGCCACGACCGGACCCGACACACGCTGCTGCCAACGCCATTCGTTGCTCGCTACGCAGTGCCGTCCCAACCGGCATGTCCCAACCGGCATCGGCAAACACTAGCGGTCCTGCGTTATCCTCCGCGCCCGCTTCGCATTCATCCGGCATGCCCTTCTCATTTTCCATTCCGCCCTTGCCTTCGGGTCCGGAACGTCGCGCCTGGTGGCGCACCCCGTGCGGTTCGGCCAAAGCATTGGCCCTGGCGGCGCTGGCTGGGCAACAGGCCGGCATCGTCGTCGTGGTCGCCCACGACACCCACGCGGCGCACGCGTTGGAAGCCGAACTGCGGGTATTTCTGCCCAGCGATTTTCCCTTGGTGCATTTCGCCGATTGGGAAACGCTGCCCTACGATGTTTTTTCGCCGCATCCAGAAATTATTTCGCAGCGCATCCGCAGCCTGTACCAATTGCCGAACCTTACCCAAGGCTTGCTGGTGGTACCGATCACCACCTTGATGCAGCGGGTGTCGCCACGTCGCTTCATCAGCGGCAACAGTCTGCTGCTGCGAACCGGTCAACACCTGTCGCTGGAGGCCGAACAGCGTCGCCTCGATGGCGCTGGCTATCGTCGCGTGCCGCAAGTGTTGGAACCCGGCGACTACGCCAGCCGTGGTGCCTTGCTGGATTTGTTCCCGATGGGCGCCAGCCAGCCGTATCGGATTGAACTGCTCGATGAAGAGATCGACACCATCCGCGCTTTCGATCCCGAATCACAGCGCTCGCTCGGGCGCATGGACAGCGTGCAACTGCTGCCAGGCCGCGAATTTCCGCTGACCGATCAGGCGACCAAGGACTTCCGTTCGCGCCTGCGCGAGCGTTTTGACATCGATCCGCGGCACAGCCCGATTTATCAGGATCTGCGCGAAGGCAGCGCACCCGCTGGCATCGAGTACTACCTGCCGTTGTTTTTCGAGCAGCTCGATACCCTGTTCGATTATCTGGGCGAGCACGCGTGTTTCGTGCTCGACGAGGGCGCCCTCGATGCCGCCGATGGGTTTTGGGCGCAGGTCCAAGCGCGCCACGAGAGTCGCCGCCATGACATCGAACGACCGGTGCTGACCCCGGCCGAACTCTATCTGGCACCCGAGGCGTTGCGCGCCGAACTCAATCGGCACCCGCGGATCGAGTTGCTCGCCACGCCGACCACGCATGCGTTGCAAGACTTGGGCTGCCAGCCCGCGCCCGCCTTGCCGATCCAGCGCAAAGAGGCCGACCCGGTGTTGCCACTGCGGCAATTTCTGCGCGCCTATCCCGGCCGGGTGCTGATCGCCGCCGATTCGCCGGGTCGGCGCGAGGCAATGAGCGAGCTGTTGGCCGGCTTCGACCTGCGCCCCAGCGTGCTGGCCCATTGGACGCAATTTGCCGACGGCGATGAGCGATTCGGCATCGCCGTCGCGGCACTGGATGATGGCTTCGCCCTCAACCAACCGCAGATCGCGGTGCTGACCGAGCGCCAACTGTTTGGCGAACGCGCGCAGCCACCCCGCCGCCGCAAACGCGCCGGCCGCGATCCCGAAAGCATCATTCGCGACCTCGGCGAACTCAGTCTGGGCGCGCCGATCGTCCACGAAGACCACGGCGTCGGCCGCTATCTGGGGCTGACCCGATTGCAGATCGGTGGCCAGGAAGGCGAGTTCCTGACCATCGAATACGCGCACGGCGACAAGCTCTATGTGCCGGTCGCCCATCTGCATCTGGTTGGTCGCTACACCGGCGCGGCGCCCGAATCGGCGCCGCTGCACGCGCTCAATGGCGAAGCCTGGACCCGCGCCAAAAAGCGCGCCGCCGAAAAGGTCCGCGATAGCGCCGCCGAACTACTCGAAATCTACGCGCGCCGCGAAGCCAAACCGGGCACCGCCATCGCCATCGAACGCGGCCTTTACGAGCAATTTGCCGCCAGCTTTCCGTTTGAAGAAACCACCGACCAGCACAGCGCCATCGAAGCGGTGCTCGCCGATCTGGAAAAACCACGCCCGATGGATCGCGTGGTCTGCGGCGATGTCGGTTTCGGCAAGACCGAAGTGGCCGTGCGCGCCGCTTTCGTGGTCGCCCATTCGGGCCGTCAAGTGGCGGTGCTGGTGCCCACCACCCTGCTCGCCCAGCAGCACTATCAGAACTTCCGCGACCGCTTTGCCGACTGGCCGATTCGGGTCGAAGTGCTCTCCCGATTCAAGACCAAAAAGGAAGTCGACGAGGCACTTAAAAAACTGGCCAGCGGTGGCATCGACATCGTCATCGGCACCCACAAGTTGCTGTCCGACGACATTGGCTTTCACGATCTTGGCCTGGTCATCGTCGATGAAGAACAGCGCTTCGGCGTGCGCCAGAAAGAGCAATTCAAAAAACTGCGCGCCGAAGTCGATCTATTGACGCTCACCGCCACCCCGATCCCGCGCACGCTGAACATGGCGATGGCCGGTCTGCGCGATCTATCGCTGATCGGCACGCCGCCGGCGCATCGGCTGGCGGTGCAGACCTTTGTCTCGCCCTGGGACAACGCCCTGTTGCAGGAAGCCTTTCAACGCGAGCTGTCGCGCGGCGGGCAGATTTATTTTCTGCACAACGAAGTCGAGTCCATTGAGCGCATGCAGCACACCTTGCAGGCGCTGGTCCCGGAGGCGCGCATCCGCATTGCCCACGGCCAAATGCCCGAGCGCGAGCTGGAACAAGTGATGCTGGACTTCTATCGGCAGCGCTTTCAGGTCTTGTTGTGCAGCACCATCATCGAGTCCGGCATCGACGTGCCCAGCGCCAACACCATCATCATTCACCGCGCCGACAAGTTTGGGCTGGCGCAGTTGCACCAGTTGCGCGGCCGCGTCGGCCGTTCGCACCATCGTGCCTATGCCTACCTGCTGACCCCCGAACGCAAGGCAATGACCGCCGACGCCGAAAAGCGCTTGCAAGCCATCGCCTCGTTGGACGAACTCGGCGCCGGTTTCACCCTCGCCACCCACGATATGGAAATTCGTGGCGCCGGTGAATTGCTCGGCGAAGAACAAAGCGGGCAGATCCAGGAAATCGGCTTTGGTCTGTACACCAACCTGCTGGAGCGCGCCGTCGCCGCCCTGCGCGCCGGCGAGTTGCCCGAGCTGGACACCCCGGATGATCGACTGAGCGAAGTCGAGCTGCGCGTCGTCGCCTTGATTCCGGACGACTACCTGGCCGACGTACACCAGCGCCTGACCTTGTACAAACGCATTGCCTCGGCCCGCGATAGCGATGCGCTGCGCGAACTGCAAATCGAAATGATCGATCGCTTCGGCCTGTTGCCCGAGCCAGTCAAGCAGTTGTTCGCGATCACCGAGCTGAAACTGGTCTGCCAGCAACTGGGTATCCGTAAACTCGATATCGACAGCCGGGGTGGCCGCGTGCATTTCCGCAAGCATCCCAACATCGAACCACTGACCATCATCCGCATGCTGCAAGCCGCGCCCAAGGTCTACGCGCTCGACGGCCAGGACAAACTCAAAATCAAACAGGAGCTGGCCGAACCCGGGCAACGGCTCATTTTTGCCAAGACCCTGCTCGGTAAACTCGCTGCCGCCGCTTGATCCCGTACAAAAAAACCCGCCTCGCGGCGGGTTTTTTTGTGCAACGAACCGCTGGCGCATCAAGCGCTATGTCGGCTCCGCCACCAAGTCAAACCACCCAGACTGAGCACCAGACCAAGCAGGCCCAGCGTACCCAGCGTCGGGATGGTCACCGCCGGAATCGATGCCGCTGGCACCAGGAAGCCATTGATCGCAAACAGTTGATCCGGGAAACCACCACCCACACCGGGAGCGGCGCCACAGGTTCCGGGGGCAGTAAACGTGGTACAGCCGGTGCCGAAGCCATCCCCGGGATTGCGCCAAAGCGCCCCGGCATTGGATTGCACCGAGCGGTTCGACCAGAAATGCTGGCCCGCTGTCGCAAAATCCTGATTGGTCTGCTGACCCAGCCAGTAGGTGCCAGGCGCAAGAACGCAGGGAGTGGGTAACGTGGTAAGGAACTCGCCAACGTTATCGGAAGGCACCAGCCCGGGGTAGCTGCAAACCGCCGCACCCGGCAGACCAGCATTGTCGGCATAGAAGGTGATATCCACCGATGCGGCGGGACCGCCCCCAGCTGAGTAAACGCCAGGCGTGAATACCTGCGTGACCGACCAGTTGTCCGGGCCCGCCAGCACGACAAAATCATCGGCGGCATCGGCGTCATAAATATCATAGCCCGCTTCGAAGTCCTGGTCGGGCACACCGTTGCCTGCCGGATTGTCGATCTGGCTATACAGCACCGGATCGCCAGTCGGAGCGGTGA
>PEUI01000353.1 GCA_002785585.1 Lysobacterales bacterium CG02_land_8_20_14_3_00_62_12 | reverse complement strand
TGGAACGCCGCAGCCAGCGCGCGGATTCGGCCTTCCTGCGGTTGCGTACACACCACCCGATGCAGCGACTGCGCTGGTTCCAACAACGCCTTGGCCATAGCCAGCAGCGCCTGCACGCCGCTCTGCAACGGCCGTTACAGCAAGCGGCAAGCAGCCTGCAAAGCCTGCACACCCGCCTGCGGCAACTGCATCCAAAGCGTCATCTCGACGCCCGCCGCGAGCACGCCCGGGCGCTGCATTGGCGCCTGCAAGCCGCGCTCGGTTCGTGCTTGCGCGGCCACGCCCTGCGCCTGCGTGCGCTCGCCCGCACCCTCAACGCCGTGAGTCCGCTGGCTACGCTCGAGCGCGGCTACGCCATCGCTTTCGATCCAGCCGGACAAGTGCTGCGCTCGGTGCGTCAACTCGCCCCCGGATCGACGCTGCGCCTGCGCTTGGCCGATGGCAGCGTGCAAGCACAGGTCAACCAGATCGAGCCCACCGATCCGGTCTGACCGCAACCATGCTCGCAGCCTCACCGCCAAGCGGGTCAAGCGCGTTGCCACCGGCTACACCAACGCCAAGGGTAACGCCAAGGGCAACGCCAAGGGCAACGCCGTCGAAGGTTTGGGCGGCGGTTTCCAGTTCTGCCGCCTGTCTGCCGACCCGCTGTTACCGCCGAGGGACAGGTTCGCGCCGACGTCACGTTTGCCCAACTGGCTGCATTCGTCTGGTTCGCAAAAACCGGCACGGCGCGCCCTCTCCCCGACCCTCTCCCGCAAGCGGGCGAGGGAGAACAACTGTCGCCGCTTCTGGGTGTGTCTGAGGGACGCGGCATCTACCTGCTCTACAACGGTATCCTTGAAGACAAATCCATCGCTGGCGGCAATGGCTGACCCCAAAGTGATCCACGCCGCCACCAACCACACGGGCGCTCGCGCTGCGTGCGAAGGCATCACCTTCAAGCAGCCCCCCTACGCGATGGAAGTATAAAGTAAGCCTGAGTTTTCTTGCCCCCCCTCCCGCCCAGTAAGGAGCAACCGATGAGTACTACCGAAATCGTTGAACAGGCTCTGCAACTGAAAGCATCGGAGCGCTATGCCTTGCTCGAGCTGTTGCATCAAAGCCTGGATAAACCGGACCCGGAGATTGATCGTGTTTGGCAGGAAGAAGCACTGCGTCGCCTGAAGGCCTACGACGAAGGTCGGTTGCAGTGCGTGTCGATGGAAGCAGCCTTTCGGGATTTGTGATGGAACTGATTTTCGCCAAGTTGGCCCGAGCGGAAATGGCGGAAGCCAAGTGTTATTACGAACAGCAGCAACGTGGCTTGGGGATGACCTTTCAGCACGAGGCGGCGGTTTCCGCCAGGCGCATTTCTGATCAGCCGCTGGCCTAGCAGGTCGAAATCGGGCCAGTCAGGCGTTTTCTGTTCAATCGGTTTCCATACAAGATGCTGTACGCGATTCGCGGGAAACGCATTATCGTATTGGCGGTGGCCCATCAACACCGGAATCCGGACTATTGGATTGAGCGCATCAACAACCCATGACCGCATTCCCAGCCAAAACCTGCCAGTCGCAAGTGCTCGACAGTATGGAAGCCTACCGCGGCCACCGCCCGCTCACGACCGCGAATCCTCTTTGACCGTGGCTTGATGCAGCACCGTCATCGCCGGCATTTCCTGGGTTTGCGAGATCGGCCGACTGGTCGATTCGCCATCGACGTTAGCGGTCGCCGCGGAGTCGATCGCCAGCACCAGCTCCGGTCCACCGCGACCAAATTGCAGCCGATCATGGTGCTGCAACACCGACCCTTCCACCGGCACTGGCTGGCCATTGAGGAAAGTGCCGTTGGAGCTCAACAGATCCACCAAATTGAATTGGGTCGTGCCATCTTCGGCTTCGGTCCATTCGATCAGCGCATGGTGGCGACTGACCAACACATCTTGCTCGGGATGAAATCGCAGGTCGCAGGAGGGATCGCGGCCGATACGCAAGTTCGCCAGGCGCTGGACCGAATAGACTTCGACCGTGCCCTGACGCGAACCACTGAGATGCCGGAAGATCAGCCGCAACATGCGAGTTCCTAAAGGTTCCGGATTCTATCCCGCTATTTCGGCCGATGCGCGGCCGCTGGCGATGGCACGCGGGCACGCTCGCGACTTGGCCGACGGCCATCGGCGCTTCGGTGATGAGGCGCGGCTTGCATCCAGAGCCCCGCCTGTGCCAGTTTTGTCCATTCGCCACCGAGGTCACCGATGAGCCCTTATCCGCACCTGTTCAGTCCGCTGTCGCTGGGTTTCACAACGTTGAAGAATCGTGTCCTGATGGGCTCGATGCACACCGGGCTGGAAGATCGCGCCGGCGACTACGATGCCCTCGCCGCCTATTTTGCCGAGCGCGCCCGCGGTGGTGTGGCGCTGATGGTGACCGGTGGCGTCGCCCCCAGTCTGCGCGGTTGGCTGACGCCGTTTGCCGCCAAGCTGAGCTGGCCCTGGGAGGTCAACCGGCATCGCAAGTTGACCCGGGCGGTACACGCCGAGGATGGCAAGATCGCCATGCAAATCTTGCACGCTGGCCGCTATGCCTACCATCCGCTGTCGGTGGCACCGAGCGCGATCAAGGCGCCGATCAATCCGTTCAAGCCGCGCGCACTCACCGGGCGCGGTATCGAAACCACCATCGACGATTTTGTGCGCTCGGCCAAACTCGCCCGCGAGGCCGGTTACGACGGTGTCGAAGTGATGGGCTCCGAGGGCTATTTGATCAACCAGTTTCTGTGCGCACGCAGCAACCATCGCGACGATGATTGGGGCGGTAACGCCGAAAATCGCATGCGCTTCCCGATCGAGATCGTGCGCCGCATGCGGCAAGCCGTCGGCCGCGACTTCATCATCATTTATCGGCTATCGGTACTCGACCTGGTCGAAGGCGGGCAAAGTATCGAGGAAGTGCTCACGCTCGCCCGTGCCATCGAAGCCGCCGGCGCCACGCTGCTCAACACCGGCATCGGCTGGCACGAGGCGCGCATTCCGACCATCGTCACCAGCGTGCCGCGCGCCGCGTTTGCCTTTGCCACCGCCCGGCTGAAACAAGCGGTGGCGATTCCGGTGATCGCGAGCAATCGCATCAACCTGCCCGAAGTAGCCGAAAAACTGCTCGCTGACGGCAGCTGCGACATGGTCTCGATGGCGCGACCGCTGTTGGCCGACGCCGACTGGGCGAACAAAGCCGCCGCCGGCCGTGCCGATGAAATCAACACGTGCATCGCCTGCAATCAGGCCTGCCTCGATCATGTCTTCGAGCAGAAAAAAGCCACCTGCCTGGTCAATCCACGCGCCTGCAATGAAACCCAATTGCTGATCCGGCCGAGCCCGCAGAAAAAACGCATTGCCGTGGTCGGCGCCGGTCCGGCCGGACTGGCCTGCGCGACCACGCTGGCCGAACGCGGCCATCAGGTGGTTTTGTTCGAAGCCGCCGCCGAGATCGGCGGGCAATTCAATCTGGCCAAGCGCATTCCCGGCAAGGAAGAGTTTCACGAGACCCTGCGCTATTTTCGCCGCCGCATCGCCGTGACCGGTGTCGAGCTTCGGCTGGATACCAGCGCCGATACCGCCGCGCTCGCCGACTTCGATCAAGTGGTGATCGCCACCGGCATCTTGCCGCGCGGCATCCAGATTCCCGGCGCCGATCACGCCAAAGTGAAGAGTTATCTGGACGTACTCAGCGGCCGCGCGCTGGTCGGCGCCTCCGCCGCCATCATCGGCGCTGGCGGGATCGGCTTTGATGTCGCCGAGTTTCTGGTCAGCGGTGGGCATTCGGCCACCCTCGATGCCAAGCTCTGGCGACGCGAATGGGGCATCGACGAGACCTTTCACGCGCGCGGCGGTGTCGAAGGCATGCAGCCCCAACCCGAGCCACCGCAGCGCCAGGTGTTCCTGTTGCAACGCAGCCCCGGCACCCCCGGCAAACGGCTGGCCAAGACCAGCGGCTGGGTGCATCGGGCAACGCTCAAAATGAAGCGCGTGCAGATGCTCGGTGATGTCGACTACCTGCGCATCGACGACGCCGGACTGCATGTCCGCATCGGCACGCAGCCGCAATGTCTGGCGGTGGACAATGTCATCATTTGTGCCGGACAGACGCCCAATCGCTTGCTCTTCGACGCACTGGCAGCGAATGGCAAGGCCGCGCATTTGATCGGCGGCGCCGACGTCGCCAGCGAACTCGATGCCAAACGCGCCATCGATCAAGGCACGCGCTTGGCGGCGCGGCTGTAACCGCTGGCGGCACCCGGCAAACCGGTGTCTGTGGAGAAAAGCCAGTGTGAGATACTTGTAGCTCGTTTTGTGCTTAGGAGAAAACAACCATGAGCGCGGTTTCCATTCGCCTTCCCGATGACGTGGCCATGCGGCTTCAAAACTTGGCGCAACGCACCGGGCGCAGCAAGACTTTTTACATGATCGAGGCGATCCGCGAGCATTTGGATGACCTCGAAGATTTGTACATTGCCGAGAAACGCCTGATTGAAATTCGGGCAGGCCGTAGCAAGACCTACAGCTTGGAAGAAGTGGAGCGCAGCCTTGGCTTGGCAGATTCAATTTGACGACGCTGCCATGAAGGATTTGGCAAAGCTGGACAAGCAGATTGCCAAACGCATCACCGACTTTTTGCGCGGGCGTGTGGCCGTGCTGGACAACCCGCGCACCATTGGCGAAGCGCTCAAAGGCTCCAAGCTGGGCGAGTTCTGGAAGTACCGCGTTGGAGACTGGCGAATCATCGCCAGCATTGAGGACGGTGCTTTGCGCATCCTCGTTGTGAAAATTGGCAACCGACGCGAGGTGTATCGATGAACAACCATGAATTGGCATCCTCCCCCGCCAGAAGGCGGGGGAGCTTTTGTCCAAAAAATCCCGGATGACTGGGGCGTCCCATGGCGTTGCGCTGGTCGGGTCGAGCAGCCGCGTCCCCGCAGGCGCGTTTGCTTCGGCAGAGCGCCCACGCGATCCCCCACGCGATCCCACTTGGCCGCCGCGTTGCCATTGACTACACTCGGGCCACGCCATGCCAGGTTTCCGGCGTTTTTTGTGTTGCCCCGAACACCTCTAACCATAAGGACTCCACCACCATGATCAAGCAAACCCTGCTCGCGGCCGCCATGGCTGCGCTGCTCGCTGGCAATGTGTACGCACAGGAAGACACCGCCGCAGCCACCGATGAAGCCGCCGCCAGTGAAGAAGAGGCTGGCCCGTTCACGTTTTCCATCACCGGCACCTTCGTCACCGATTACATGTGGCGCGGCGTCACCCAATCCGACCATGACGCGGCGCTGCAAGGCTCGGTCGATTTCAGTCATGAATCCGGTTTTTACGCCGGGGTTTGGGCATCCAGCGTCGATTTCACCCCGCAGGACACCTTGCCAGAGGACGAAGATGGCGCCAAGGCCGAGATCGACTTGTACGTTGGCTTCAACCACGATTTTTCCGATCAATGGAACGGCGATGTCCAGTTCATCCGCTACGCCTATCCGGGCCTCAATCGGGATGCCAGCACCGGCCAGAAACTGGACTTCAGCTACAACGAATACATCGGCAAACTGACCTACGCCGAATTTCTCACCGGCACCGTCGCCTATTCGTCCGATGCCTTTGCCACCGGCGAGGACAGCCTGTATCTGGCGCTGGGTGCCAGCCACGAACTGCCCTGGGGCGGCGTCAGCGTCACCGGCGAGTTTGGCCACTACCACTTGTCCAAGCTCAACGACGATGGCTCCAACCTCAACTACAACCATTACGGCTTGGGTCTGAGCCGGGACTTCGGTCCGGTCAGCACCGCACTCAACTGGACCCGCTCCGATAACGATGGCCGCGCGTTCTTCGGCCGGGCCGCGCACTCGACTTTGTTCGCCACCGTGTCGATCAGCACCGACCTGTAATCGCGATCACTGCACCGGAAAGCCTGAAGGCCGCAGCTCGTCTGCGGCCTTTTTTTGCCCAAATATACGGGTTGCTTGACGCGGTGATTCTGCCAACGCCAGATTCTGTCAAGGTAACTGCGACTTTTCCCGGCGTGGCGGCATCTTGATACGACGTGAGCACCTCGTCCTTTGCCATCGAATTACCGAAGCACCTGCTGGCTCGCGCCCGCAATGGCGACGTGCATGCCTTCGAGGAAATCTATCGACTGTTCGAGCGGCCGGTCTACACCCTGGCCTGGCGGCTATTGAACGACGCCGACGAGGCCCAGGAAACCCTGCACGACGCGATGCTGAGGCTGTTCCAGAAATTGTCGCAGTTTCGCGATGAAGCCCCGTTCTGGAGCTGGTTGCGCCAGATCGCGGTCAACGAGGCACTGATGCGTCTGCGCCGTCGCCGTTTGATCGACTACACCGATGTCCTGCCCGAGCTGGTGGACGAGCGCACACCAGCCGCGCTGCTGGAGCGCCACGACCTGGCGCAGGCGTTAGCGCAACTGCCCGCCATTACCCGCAGCGTGGTCTGGCTGTTTCATGTCGAAGGCTACTCGCACCAGGAAATTGCCCAGCAGTTCGGCAAGACCGAGAGTTTCTCAAAATCACAACTCGCGCGCGGCACGCAAAAATTGCGCGGCCTGCTGGCGCCCCACCCCGAAGGACTTGCCCATGTCGGTTATGTCTGAATCATCCGCCGCGGACGACCGCGATCTGGCACTGGCGACATCGCTTCGCGGGTTGGGGCTACTCGCGCCCCGGCGCAGTGCCTGGCCCGAGCTTGCGCGAGCGCTGGCGGTCGCGGCCCCGGCCGCCGCACCGCGACCGCGCTACCGTCGCCGCCTCTGGCAGTTCGCCGCTGCCGCGAGCGCAGTGACCGTCGCGCTGCTGCTGTGGCAACCACCGCCAGCGCCGCGCGTTGGCCTTGATCCGGCGCGGTCGGTCAGCACCCAGGCCAACGCCTTGATGCAGGAATCCGAACGCTGGGAACGCACCCTGCGCCAACTCGAGCCGTATAGCGGCGCCGTGGATGCGCGCAGCGCCCTGATCAGCGCCGAGATCGAAGACCTGATCGGCATGACCGACCTGCAACTGGGCGCGGCGTCTGACCCCGGCCAGATGGCAGCACTGTGGCAACGGCGCATTGGATTGCTGCGCCGCCTTGCCGAAATCCGCACCGATGCCGCCTGGCAGCAAGCGCAGCCGGACCAGCAACTGAGCATGAGCCAGTTCAATCCAACCCTCTTGTGATGCCCCACCACCAAGGAGAAAACCGCGATGAAATTGCTCTCTACCCTGCTCACCCTGTTGTTGGGTGGCGCGCTGGCCAGCACGCCGGGTCAGGCCGCCGAAACCACCGCCGAGGCCACCGCCGACACCGCGAAAGCGCGCCAGGAGCTGCAAGCCGCGCGCGCCGAATTGCAGCAATTGACCCAGCGCATTGCCGAGCTGTCGATCCAGCTGGGTGAGAGCGGCCCG
>PEUI01000136.1:8486-10067 GCA_002785585.1 Lysobacterales bacterium CG02_land_8_20_14_3_00_62_12 | reverse complement strand
GCTTATCCACCCTTGTAGTTCGGTGAATGGTGGATGCGCTGCGCTTATCCACTCTACGCAGCTCAGTCGGCGGGTACCGTGCGGGTGCGCGCCCATTCACGCAATCCCTGCACCGATTCGGCCATCAATACCGATAGCGGCCGGGTGCCGCCAATGGCTTCGAGCAAATGCGTTTGTGCCAGCGGCACCGCTTCGGCATGGGCGGCGTACAGCGCGCTGACGATCACCTGTTCGATCTCGGCACCGGAGTAGCCAGCGCTGGCGCTGACCAGGGCGTTGAGTTCAAATCCTTCCCAGGCGATCTTGCGCTTCTCGAAATGCAGCCGAAAGACTTCGTCGCGGGCGTTTGCCGAGGGCAGGTCAACGAAAAAGATTTCATCGAAGCGGCCCTTGCGCAGCAACTCCGCTGGCAGCCGAGAGACATCGTTGGCGGTCGCCACCAAAAACACCGGTCGCTTGCGCTCCGCCATCCAGGTCAGCAGATAACCCAATACGCGCCGCGAGACACCGTCATCGCTATCGGAAGTGGCGAGGCCTTTTTCGATTTCATCGCACCACAACACACACGGCGACAACGCCTCGGCGTTGGCCAGTGAATCGCGCAGGTTCTTTTCGGTTTCGCCGTGATACTTGTTGTAGAGCGCGCCAAAATCCAGCCGCACCAGGGGCACGCCGAAGCTGCCCGCGACCGCTTTGGCGGCGAGCGATTTTCCGCATCCCTGCACGCCGAGCAAGAGCACGCCCTTGGGTAGATCGATGCCGCTGGCTTTGTCCTCGCCGTTGAAAATACTGCGCCGCTGTTCCACCCAGCGTTTCATCCGTGCCAGGCCGGCGACATCGGCAAAGGCGGCGGTGTCGTATTCGAAATGCAACAGGCCATCGCGGTTCAACAGCTCGAACTTGAGCTTGGCGACTTCGGGCAGATCGTTTTGGCCGATCAGTCCATCGCGAAACACCAACTGACGGGCGATCCGGCGCGCGTCGGCCAGTTTGAGTCCGAGCAGATTGCGCACGATGGTCTTGAACGCCACCGGGTCGATCTCGACGCGCTTGCCGCCGTGCTCGCGCGAATACAAAAATGCTTCGTCGCGAAGCAACTTGCCGAGCGCGGCAGCGTCGGGCAGGCGCAATTCGAAGCGCACCACTTGCGTCTCCAACTCCGGTGGCAATTCGATTTTCAAGCCGATCAGCACCAACGTGTGCGCTGCGCAATCTTTGCGCTCGGCGATTTCGCGCATCAATCGCGCCGCCAGCGGATAGCGCAGGTAGCCGCCAAAATCACACAGCAAGTAGATTGATCGCTGGGTCGATGCCTTGGCGTGCTGCAAGGTGGCGGTGGCTTCGGGCGGGGCCACGGCTTCGTCCAGATCCATATCCAGACGCTTCAGCCCATCGGTCAGCGACCAATGAAACAAAGGCCGCCAAACCTGCGCAATGACATGCCGAAAACAATCGACGACGCGCTGTTCTTCACTGGTCTCGATCAGAATAATCGGGTGGCCGGCGCGGATCAGACTGGCCAGATCCTGGATTTCGGGCATGCGGAAACTCGTGTAGTCGTGACTAACGCCCAGTGTAACC
>PEUI01000136.1:6220-8451 GCA_002785585.1 Lysobacterales bacterium CG02_land_8_20_14_3_00_62_12 | reverse complement strand
GTGGGTGCTACCCACCATGGTTCGGCGTTTCAGGACCGTAGGGTGGGTGCAACCCACCATGGTTCGGCGTTTCAGGGCCGTAGGGTGGGTGCAACCCACCATGGTTCGGCGTTTCAGAACGGTGGGTTGCACCCACCCTACGCAAAATTGACTTGAGGCCTGAATTCCGCACCGCCTGCTGCACTGCAAGGTGCAATCCCGGTGGCCATCAGTCAGGATCGCGCGCTGGATCGTGCTGCGCATTGGGGGCGCCGCGATCTGCTTGCTCGGCAACGTATTCCACCGATCCATCTCAGAGGGGCAATTCCATGATCCTGCAAAACCTGTCGCGTGCCTTGTTGTGCGTCTCGCTGACGCTGGTGAGTGCCACCCTGGCGCTGGCAGCGACACCCGAACGCGTCGGCCCGGCTGCTGAATCCAGTGGCGACGAAGTCACCGCGCAAGCGTCCTTGCAGGCGGCGTTTGCCGCCGCTTATCAACGCTACCCAGGCATTCCGGCAGGCACGTTGGAAGCCATCGCCTTCACCGCCACGCGCGGCATGGCGCCGCCGACGCAAGTGGAGGACACCCATTTGTCGATGCCGATCCCGGTCGGTGTGATGGGACTGCATCGCGGCGAGGGCGGTTTTACCGATCTGGTCGGTGCCGCCAGTCGGCTGACCGGATTGAGCGCCAGCGTGATCGAGTCCAATACCGCCGGCAATGTCATGGCAGCGGCGGCGCTGTTGGCAACGCGCCTGCCCAAGGTCTCGCGCGGCCATGCTGATATCGAAAGTCTGACTACGGCCCTCGCCAGTCTGTCCGGCATTCCGACCGAGGCCAAGACGGCGAGCCAGCGTTACGCACTCGATGCCTATGCGTATGACGTACTGCTCAGCTACGACCGTGGTAACGACGACGGCGTCTTGAAGTTCCCCGGACGACCGGTGGCCTTCGACAAGGCCTTTGATCAGGCCAGTCTGGAAACCCTGCGGGCACCCTTCCTGCGCATCGATCTGGGCAGTGATCGCGACAGCGTCGCCAAAGGACTGGTCGATCCGGCCGATGACAGCCTGCGTGGCCCCGGCTACCTGCCAAAGAGCACCGACTACGCGCCCGCACTCTGGGTAGCCAGCCCCAACTTCAGCGCGCGCACGGTCGTACCCAGCTCGATCACCATCCACACCATGCAGGGCACTTATGCCGGCAGCATCAGTTGGTTTGCCAATGCCGCCAGCCAGGTGAGCGCGCACTATCTGGTGCGGTCTTCCGATGGCCAGATCACGCAGATGGTGCGCAATGCCAGCAAGGCCTGGCATGTCGGCATCCACAACAACTACACGCTCGGGATTGAGCACGAGGGCTACGTCAACAACGCGGCCTGGTATACAGCAGCGATGTACAGCGCTTCTGGAAAGTTGAGCAAGCATCTCTGCACGACGCAGCGCATCAATTGCGCCAGTGCTTACAAGGGCGCATCGTCATCGGCCGTGGTGCCGCTGACCGGTTTCACCGTCAAGGGCCACCAGCACTACAGCAGTCAAAGCCATACCGATCCCGGTATCAACTGGGACTGGCCGCGCTACTACACCGCCATCAATGGCAGCACAGCGGTGGCACCGACGATCATCGACAATTTTGAGGCCAGTGAGGGCCACTTCAACACCGCACCCACCTACTCCGGCAGTACCGTCGGCATCGCCACCACATCGACCGCAAACCGCAGCAACGCGCGCCCGAAAAACGGCAGCTGGTCGGAGCGCATCGTCTTGAATGACAACACCGCCAGCAGTGCCAACTGGGCCGTGCGTCTGCTTTCTGGCAGCGGCAGTCCGGCACAGAACCGCACGCTCGCCAAGGCTGGCGGTCGCATCGGTTTCTGGGCCTATGCCAGTACCAGCGGCGTGAGTTTGGCCGTCGGCGTAGATGATAGCGACGGCACCGAACGCAGCACGGCGCGGGCGCTCAGCTCCAATGTCTGGACCTTCGTCGAATGGCAATTGGACAACGCCGCGCAGTGGGATCCATGGTCCGGCGGCAATGGCAGCATCAACGGCAGCACGACGCTGGATGCGATCTGGCTATTCCGTGCGCAAGCCACCACCGCAGTCACGATCTACATCGACGACGTGCGGTATCGGGTGCAATAAGAGCAGCTTGGGTGCAAGCCAGCGCAGCCACCGATAGCACCGCGCCAAAACCCAGCGGCGGCAAGCCGCCGCACTCCAAGGATCGGGTAGATTGAACCCGGT
>PEUI01000136.1:2681-6211 GCA_002785585.1 Lysobacterales bacterium CG02_land_8_20_14_3_00_62_12 | reverse complement strand
CGTAGCGGATCAACGCGTCGGATCAGCCGGCGCCTTGGGCGTCCCTAGCGGTGTTCGCTGTTTCGATCGGCGCTGCGGCGCTCGCCTTGGCTTGTAGCTGGCGCTGGGCACGCAGGCGGATGGCGGCCAGTTCCTGCGGGCCGAGCATCGCTGCGGTGTTGCGCGCATTGGCGCCGATGCGCGCTGCCGCGAATCCCATCACCGCCGCAAACGCCGACAGCAATATCAGCACGATCAAAATACCGATCAGCGTTGGGCTGGACGTCAGTGCGGCCATGAGCATCAACAAGCCAGTCAGACCCAGATATAGCCATGGCATAGCGCAACTCCCGATAGTGGATAAAAACGCGCGGGCAGCATAACCCGGGGCCCGCGGTCGGTGATTGCGCTTGTCGGCAAAATGAGCCCGCTGGCACCGGCCGAAGCCAGCCACCAAGCGCTAGACCAAGCCTTCGGCGCGCAGTTCAGTCTTCAGATAGGCGTAATAGATCGGGGCCGCGACCAAACCTGGAATACCAAACGCGGCTTCCATGATCAGCATCGCAATCAACAACTCCCAGGCCCGGGCTTCGATGCGGGCACCAATAATGCGGGCGTTGAGGAAATATTCCAGCTTGTGGATCAGCACCAGATAAATCAGCGACACCAGCGCCATCTCCAGCGAGTGACTGAGACTGACGATGACAATCACCGTGTTCGAGACCAGGTTACCGACCACCGGCAGCAGGCCAACGATGAAGGTCACTACCACCATGGTCTTGACCAGGGGCAACTGGATGCCGGACAAGGGCAGGAGCACGCCGAGATAAAGCCAGGTCAGCACCGCGTTGATCAGCGCAATGCGACTTTGTGCCACCACGATATTGCGGAACGCCCGGCGCAAGCGGCGGCCACGTTCGTTCAACGCTGCGGTCAGCGGCCCCTGCGCATGCACCTGCACCAGACCAGACAGCGCGAGCAGCCCACCCACCACCATGCCGATCAGGATGTGCGCCGCCGCCCGGCCAACTTCGGCGCTGGCAAGCTGCACGACCGTGGCATGGTCGCGCAACCACTGCGCCAACGCGGCCTGCATCGCCACGGCATTGGCCGGCAAATAGCCCAGTGCCCAGCTCGGCAACAGGTCCTTTGCGCTCTCGATGATTTCGGCCATTTTTTGCAGCAGCGCCGGCACCGTCTCACCGCCATTGCGCAGAAAACCCACCAAGCCGAAGACCGCGAGCGCGATCAGGCCGCCAACGATCAGGATCAACAGTGCCGAGGCGATCCAGCGCGCGCCGACGCTGGATACGCCACGCACGCGCGAAGCTTTGAGCAGCAGCATCGAGAGTTCGTAAACCAGCAACCCGGCAATCAACGCGGCCAGCAGTTTAAGGTGCAGCACCAGCAACAAACCACTGGCCGCCAGCACCCAGCCGGCGTAATCGATGCGACTGTGGGCGGCGATGATCGGTTTGGCTGGCTGCATGGCACCGGCGACAAGTTAGCAAGTTAGGGGATAGCCACAAGCTGCGTTGGGCGTGCTTGCCACCCGCCACGCTGATCGTGCCGGGATCGGCTGGCCCAGCCGGTGCCGATCACTCTGGCATAAATCTCAGGCGAGCGCCAAGACTGACCGGCCGCTCGCCAGTTTTACCGAGCACCTCGATCCGATCAGCGACGCTGGTTGGCGCGCACGCGCTGTTCGAGCTGGCGTTGAGCATCGACCGCGGCGGCCACATCGATAGGGAAACGCTGTTGCACTTCGGCAGCGTTGAGTCCGCTCGGCAAGGTGCCGCCATTGGCCGCGCGCAATTGATCGAGCCTGCTCATCGGCGCTGCCAACGGCACCGACTTCGGCTCCGCTGGTAGCGCGTTCGGGCCGCTGCCGGTGGTCACAAAACGCTTGCTGGCGCTGCGAAAACCACGCACCGGAAAGAAGATGCCGTTCGGATCGAAGCCACCCGGCGGGTGAAACTGCACCACGCCATCGAACTGGCTTAAGCCCGCGGTCACCAGGTAGGTGAAATAGATGTCTTGCGATGGCGTCTCGCCGAGGGAATCCAGCACCACCATCGTCTGGTCCCCGGTATCCGCGTTGTAAAAACCGGAAGCATCATGATTGGCCAGTGCGGCGACGGTGCATTGACCAATCAGTGAGGTGCTCGGGCGACAACCATCGTAAAACCATTGGTTGGGCAGGTTCGGGTCCAATTCGCTTTGATCGAAAATCAGCACATCCCCAAAAAACGGGAAATCGGCGTTGCTCTGCACATCCATCACCATCGTCCACTCACCGAGCATGCGTTCCGCTTGGTGCGCATTGTTCTGGGTGCCGACAAAAAAGCTGAAGACATCCAGCCGCTGCAACGACATCGTGCGACCCACCCATTGGATGGTGGCGCGGGTTTCATCGTTGCTGTCGAAAACAATACTCACCGGCCCGAAATCACCCAAAAACGTGGCGTCGTGCAGCGCCCCGGTCAACGGTTGGCCACCACCGAAACGGTTCAAGGTTCCGGAGAAATGGCGGTCATCGCTCATCGTTCCTTGCGCGGTGTACCAGGTCGCGAAGCCCTGACTATCGTAGGAGTAAACCGCCATGAACAAAAAGTCGTCGGTGATCTCGATCGATGCGGCGGTATCCGCGAGTAATGGGCTGACCCAGAAGCCGGATTCCGGCGTGATCGCGCTGGCGTTGTGGGCCGCGAGTGCTCCGGCGATGGCGAGCACTGCGCGTTCGGCGAAACGTTGCATCGTGGACATGGCAGTTCCAGTTGGGGAAGAGGTTCCGCACCTTGCGCGTTTACCACTGAATCCGCTGTTAACCGGCAGCGTGCGTAAGCGAACCAGCGCACCGATGCCGTCGGCGTGCCGTAGTTACGAACTTGGACGACGAACCTGGCCGACGAACCTGGACAGCCTTGCCAGCGCAGCGTCGCTATCATGCGCACCCCAACCCGACTTTGCTGGCGTATGCACCTGATCGACATTGGCGCCAATCTTACCCACGACAGTTTTGCCAGCGATCTCGATAGCGTGCTGGCGCGGGCACGCGCGGCTGGTCTGGATCGCATCATCGTCACTGGCGCCAGCGCCGCCAGTAGTCGCGCCGCTTTTGCGCTGGCGCGCGCGCACCCGGAGCTGCTGTCGGCCACCGCCGGATTGCATCCGCACCATGCCAGCGACTACAACAGCGAAGTCGATCAAGATTTCCGCGATTTGCTTGGCCACCCTGAGGTGCTGGCGGTGGGCGAAACCGGCCTCGACTATTTTCGTGATCTGGCGCCGCGCAGCGCGCAGATTTTCGCCTTCGAGCAACAACTCGGCATCGCCAGCGACTGCGGCAAGCCGCTGTTTTTGCATCAGCGCGATGCCCACGACGATTTTCTGGGTTGCCTGAAAAATGTCCGCGACCAGATCGGCGCGGTGGTCGTGCATTGCTTCACCGCTGATCGGAAAGCGCTGTTCGATTATCTGGACCGCAATTTCCACATCGGCATCACCGGCTGGATCTGCGATGAGCGCCGTGGCCAACACCTGCGCGAATT
>PEUI01000136.1:0-2649 GCA_002785585.1 Lysobacterales bacterium CG02_land_8_20_14_3_00_62_12 | reverse complement strand
GCCGATCGGCTGATGCTGGAAACCGATTCGCCCTATCTGTTGCCACGCGACCTGTTACCCAAACCCAGCAAGCACCGCAATGAACCGGCATTTCTCGGCCACATTGCCGCCACTGTCGCCGCCGAACGCGGCGAAGCAGTGGCGCTCACCGCGGCCGCCAGCAGCGCCACGGCGCGCACTTTTTTTGGCCTGGTCTGATCGGCATCGGTCGGCACCAGGTAGCGGCCGCCCGGGCTTTCCAACCCGGCCACAGCACTGCGGCTTTTACCGCGCAGCCACACGACGCGGCTTGCTCAGACCTGGATCAAAGCGCCGCGCTGACTACTTCCGGCGCGGTCAGCGGCACACTCGCGGCAAGCATTTTATGCGCCACGCGCCAGGCCAGCGCGAGGGCGAACGCCATCATCAGCGCCGCCAGCAACATCGGCGCACCCGGCAAATGCCAAGCCTGGCCGGGGCGAATGGCAACGGCAAAAACATGGGTAAATAGCAGCGGACCGATCATGCCGGCGATGCCCATCATGCTGTTGTTGGCGCCCTGCAATTTGCCTTGATCGCTGGCGTTCAAACGCTCGGTCATCAGTCCTTGCAAGGCCGGCGCGGTCAGCCCCCACAGCGCCATCACCGGAATACCGATCAACAACAACTGCCCAGTGGGCGCCAGACCATAAACGACAAACCCGGCCATGCCAAACATCAATCCAGTGAGCACGGCACGGCGCTCGCCGAAGCGTTTAACCGCCGGCCGCACCAAACCACCTTGCACGATGATGGTAAACACGCCGATGCCGGCCAAAAACAATCCGACCGCGCGTTCGTCCCAGTGATAGCGATAGCTGGCGTAAAGCACCATCGTGCTCGGCAAAACAAAATGCGCGATGTTCATCAGGAACAACACACCCGCCAGGCCGAACAACTCGGCGTGCGAGCGCAGCAGCCGCAGCGCGGCCAGCGGGTTGGCCCGCGACCAACGAAAGCCATCGCGTTTTTCCACCGGCAGCGATTCCGGCAGCACGAAGTAGCCATAGAGCGCGTTCAGCAGACTCAAGCCCGCCGCCAACCAGAACGGCAGCCGCGGATCGATCGCGCCCAGATAGCCACCCAGCGCCGGACCGACAATGAAACCGACACCGAACGCCGCCCCCATCATGCCGAAGCGGCCGGCGCGTTGTTCCACCGGCGTGACATCGGAAATATAGGCGTAGGCGGTGCTGATGCTGGCGGCGAACATGCCGGAAATGGTGCGGCCGATCAGCAACCAACCGACGCTCGGCGCCAACGCCATCACCAGATAATCGACACCGAGACCGGCGTTGGACATCAGCACGATTGGGCGCCGTCCGAAGTGATCCGACAAGGCGCCAATAATCGGCGAGCAGATAAATTGCATGAATGCCCAAGTGAAACCGAACCAGCCGTACAGGCTGGCGGCGGTGGCGGTATTGCCGCCGACCATGGTCTCCACCAATTTCGGCAACACCGGGATCACAATGCCGAGCGCCAGCATGTCCAGCACGACCGTGATCAGGATGAAATAGAAAGCGGCCTTGCGCGGTTTTGCAGTCACGATTCGGAGACCCTCGACGGGAGCTGGAACAGGGGAAAGTAGACTCATTTTTGGCGAGCGCACCGATCATGGCGGTCGCGGCGGGTCGCTATTTCACGCCGCGCGCTCCATCTGCATCTGTTTGAGCGCGCTCAGAAACCCAGGAATCAGCGCCAGGATTTCCATGCGCCGTTCCAGCGTGATCGCCGGAGAGGTCTCGGGCGAATCGCCGATCATCAACAATTCACCGATTTGATCGATGTCTTCTTCGAGTCCATCCATGCTGTCGATCATCCGGTCCCAGACTTCGGTTTGCAGGTCGAGGCCGTGATGAAAGCCCATCGACCAGGCCAGGCCGGCGAATTCTTCGGTGGACTGTGGGTCGATCGTCTCAAAATCCGGCGACAACGCAAGCAACGGATAGTCGTTCTCGGCGAGGTCTTCTTCATCGACCAAAACGCGGCGCTGGGCGTCTGCGCGCACCGCGAGCAACAGCGGCCGGATCGCGGCCTCCTCGGCCGCCGAGGCGAACGCAAAATCTTCGCCCAGCACTTCCGCGACAAAGGTCTGCTCGGTCAGCGTTTCGCTGGCGGCGGCGAGCGCACAGGCGAAACCATCGACCATTTCGACGTTGAACATACCGCCGTGCTCACCGACGCGTTCGGACAAAAAAACATCCAGCTGTTCGATCGTGGATTCGTTCAAAGGGTTCATCGAGCAGTTCCTCAGCAAGGGGTCAGCGTGGTGATCGCCAGGGCTGCCCTGGCCCGGGCATTGTAGGCCCGATGCGATTGGCTGCGTAGGCAAGCGTCCGGTCTGGCAATCAGGTCAGCGTCCCGGCAATCGCCCGATATCGGCCACCCGCATAAACATCGTGTGCAGCAAGTGCAGCAAGTTCAGTCGATTCTGGCGCTGGACCGGGTGCTCGCTCATCACCATCACCCCATCGAAGAAGGCGTCTACCGGCGCCCGCAACTGTGCCAATCGGCCCAACATCGCCACGTATTCGCAGCGCTCCGAGAGCGGCAAAAAATCGTCGTGGGCGCGCGCCAAGGCTTGTCTGAATTCGGTTTCTGCGCCGGCTTCGAGCGCGGACTCGATGA
>PEUI01000129.1:7381-10204 GCA_002785585.1 Lysobacterales bacterium CG02_land_8_20_14_3_00_62_12 | reverse complement strand
TCAGGGCGATGGTTTGGGCCGGGCTTGCTTGGACACTGACGAGCGCGGGCTTGTCTTAATCCCTTCTTTATCAGGGCGATGGTTTGGGCAAGCGGTAAACAAGGAATGGATCGCGCGCCAGAGTCTTAATCCCTTCTTTATCAGGGCGATGGTTTGGGCACTTGGAAAAGTCAGGGCTTCAGGCTTTTGCGGATGTCTTAATCCCTTCTTTATCAGGGCGATGGTTTGGGCCGATGCGCGCAGGTACTGCGCGCGTGCCTCGAGTCTTAATCCCTTCTTTATCAGGGCGATGGTTTGGGCGTCAACAACTAGCGGAAAGCGCTTTCCGCTTGTCCGTCTTAATCCCTTCTTTATCAGGGCGATGGTTTGGGCGGCTGGGCGTTTTTTCTGGTTTTGCTTCAAGGGCTTGGCGTGGGGGTTGACGGGGTTGGCTCATGGGTCGGTAGCGGCCGTGGCCGAGGTGCTGACGGCACCGCTGTTGCGGTGGTCAGCATCGTTGAGTAGCAGTACGCCGGTGGGCAGGTAGTGCCGGCCCAGACAATGGAGTTCCAGTTGTTTAGGCAGTGGGTAGATGCGCACGTCGTCGGCCTTTTGGTCAATGCGGGAGTTGATGTCATCGGCAATGCGGCGAATGCGGTGGTCGCTGGCTTCGGTGACGAACACAGAGTACTGCACCGGGATGGCGATTGTCTTGATGTAGCGGTGCAGCCGCGCCAGCCGTTTTGGGTCGGCGATGTCGTAGGCGATCAGCCAGGTGCGCGTCTGATTCAGTGCCATTGTTCGAGGGTGGTGCGCAGGCGCCGGTGGAGCCGCCCGAGTAGTCGCTGCAGGGTGGATTGCAAGCTGTTGCCAAAGGCGTGCGCCAGTCGCAGCAGGGTGGCTTGGTCACTATGAAACTCGCTGCCGCAGCCGGAGATTTCAAGTTGCATGGCGAGCTGCAACAAGCGGTCGAGCTCATCGGCGAGCGCAAGCGGGTGGCCTTGGTCGCCCCAGTAGCAGGCCTGCAAGCCAGCACGGTCGAGCACCTGCAACACGTAGGCGGTGATCATGCCGGCGGGAATGACCGGTACCGGCACCCGAAAGCGGGCGTCATCGGGATGATAGACGTGCCGACGCACCAGTTCGTCGAAGTCCGATGGGTCGATGTTGGTGCCAGCCTGGTGGCGCTCGGCGCGCCAGCGCAGCAGCAGGTCCATGCGTTCGGCGCGCTGCCAGTTGCGGTAGTGCGACGGCCAGTCGGGACGGTCGAGAAACTCTTCGATCAGCCGATCAAGACTGGAGCGTTTGGCTTGCGCTGGCTGTAGATAGCCGGTGACTTGTTGCTCGGCGCCAATGAACACGATCGGCAGGCGCTGTTGTTGACAACAGGCCAGCGCGTCGGCGCGCCAGTCGACGCGCTGGCCGGAAATGATGCGGGCAACGCGGGCGAACGGGTAGCGTTGGCTGGCGCGTTGTTCAACCACGACTTTGAGTGCCGGGCCATCGACGCTGACGGTGGTTTGACAGCGACCCAGCAGGTAGAGCGGCTTGGCGGTCTGGCGCGTTGCGTTGTTGCCGAAAATCGGCAAGGCGGCGGACGGACGGATCGGGCTGGTGGCAACGATCATGGGCTAAAGTGCTTCATCATCATGGCCGAGCAAGGGTTCGCCCTCGGCGGTGAAGTGGCGGGCAAGAATGCGGCATTGGCGACGCAGGGCGCGACGCGCAGGTGCCGCCTGCTGTTCGTAACGCTGAAAGAATATGCCGCGCCCGGCCTTGCCGAGCAGGCACGCGCCTTGGTCATTGCTGAAATGTTCGGCGCGCAGGCTGCGGTCGCGGAACAGTTGCCAGGCCATCAGGTCGATGCGGGCGCGCAGCGGTTCGATCAGGTCACAGGCGAGGGATTCGCGACCGAAACTGGGCCGATGGTAGAAGCCCAGCAAGGGGTCCAGGCCGGCGCCGTGACAAGCTCGCACCGCATCAAAATGGAGCAGGGTGTAGCCGAGCGAAAGGCAGGCATTGACCGGGTCGCGTGGCGGTCGACGATTGCGACCGACAAAGCCGAGCGACGGCGGTAGTAACGCGGCCAAGCCGGCAAAATAGCTGCGCGCAGCGGCGCCTTCGAATCCGAGCAGGCGCGTGGGCTCGGCCGGGACCGAGCCCAGTTGTTGGGCAATGGCGGCAATTTCGGCGAGCGCGTCGGTAAGTGGCTTGCGCGCGTCCGGCCGCGCAAGCAGGGCTTCAGTCAGCAGCAATGATTGCGTGCGCAATTTGGCGCCAACCTGGCGCGCGGCCCAACCGGCACACCAATCCTGATCGAACACGCGGCGACTCTGCGCCAACCGGATCGCCGCCTGGTTGTGGCCAGCGCCGAGCACGATGGCGAGCCGACGGCTGTGCCGCGCCGATAGCAGCAAGGTGGCGATGCCGAGTTCGGCCAGCTTGGTCAATACGCCGGTGTCGAGCTTGACCCGGCCTTGCATGACGACGCGGTCGAGCAGATGGAGCGGGACGGTGCCACGCCGCCCGGCCGGTTCGTAAATGGCCACGGTGGCGCCATCGATGCGCAACTCCAGGTCTTTGCGATCCAGAAACAAAGTGGCCATCAGTGGTCCTTTAGCTGATGTAAAAGGTATTGGGATCGGTGCTGGTGATCGCCTTGCCGAGCGTGTGAATGTTGGATCGGGGGTCCAAGCCAATCAGCACGAAGCGGTCTTCGGCTTCGTTGAGCAGCAAGGCCATGTTGTGCAGCAATTCGCTCTTTTCGGTTTCACTGAGCCAGCATTCGTAAGCCGATTTCTGGCCACCGGTGGCGTAAGGCGTTGTAAATCATTAAAGGTGGCG
>PEUI01000129.1:0-7360 GCA_002785585.1 Lysobacterales bacterium CG02_land_8_20_14_3_00_62_12 | reverse complement strand
AGTTCGACTATGAAACCCTTTGCGCAACGAAGCAGACGGGGCAAAAGACCAGCAAGATGGCACCTTTAATGATTTACAACGCCTAAGCCTTGACCAGTTCCAGGCTGGCACGCAGGCGGTTCAATTCGGTAACGTCATAGGCAGCCAGATACAGACGACGCGCCATGGATCGGCCGGTAGCAGGAGAACAGTTGCTACCGTAGCCGATGACCATCGGGCTGGGAAAAACGGCAAGCTTGCGGGGTCGCTGGCGCAATTGCGAAACGCTGTCATGATCGCTGCGCACATCGGCATCGAGCGGCGGCGAAATCAATGCGCTACGCTGCCGGGGTGACGGATGTCATTTGGGTGTCGAAGCCGGGTAGCGCGATGGAGCTGCAGCCAGAATTACTCATTGGACGATATCGCGCGACGTTCGCGGCGGAGCGTGGCGTGCGCAGCCTGGAGTTTGCCGGCAATGTTTGGCGCGGCGCGCTGGGTCACGCGTTGCAGCAAGGCGTGTGTGTGACCGGGCTGGCCGAATGCCGCCATTGCCCGCTTTATCGTTCTTGCCTGTTTCCGTATTTTTGGGATACGCCGCCGCCGCAAAACACGCAAAAGATGCGCAAGTACGAGACCGCGCCGCATCCGTTTGTGTTGGACCCGGACCCGACCGATGCGCTGCGGCTGGAGTTTGCCCTTTGTGGTCGGGCCAACCAGCATTTGCCGATCTTTATCCACGCCCTGCAAAAAGCCGCTGCTGGTCCACGGGGCATTGGCGGCAATGTGTTGGCTTTGCGTCAGCTCGAACAGGCGGTGCCGGAGGCCGGGTCGGCGGCGGTGGATTGGCGGGTCATTCAGTCGAGCGGGGGCAGGCTGACGGCGTTGCCGGTGTTGCCAGCGATGATTCCCGCGGTGCCGACGGCGCTTGCCATCGACGTGGTGACGCCGATGCGCGTGAAGCACGAGGGCCGCCTGGTCGGCGCCGAGGCATTTGCGTTTTCCGACCTGTTTAGCAATCTGCTGCGGCGCATTTCGATGCTCAGCTATTTTCATTCCGATACGCCGCTGGAGACCGATTTTCGCGGCCTGACCGAAGCGGCGCGGTCCGTGCGCATGCAAAAGCAACTGCGCTGGCAAGAGCAGTCGCGCTATTCCAATCGCCAGCAAGCCGGGATGAAAATGGGCGGGGTGATCGGCACGATGACGATTAGCGGCCAGCCATTGGCAGCGTTCTGGCCCTATCTCTGGCTCGGCCAGTGGTTGCACGCGGGCAGTGCCGCAACCATGGGCATGGGCCGCTACCGACTGACTGGGGACGCGGCGACAAGCTTGTCGAATGGCCACGGCGGGGTGGCATGAGGTGAATCTGGCCGCCATGCAACACCGCCCATTCAAGCGCGCCATCTTGTTATGCGTCAGCGGCCTGTCGCCGCAGATCGTGACCGAAACCCTGTACGCGCTGGCAGCGGCGCCAGCGCGGCGGCTGCGTTTTGTGCCCGATGAAGTTCACTTGATCACCACGCAGGAAGGCGCCGAGCGCGCACGTTTGTCGCTGCTGTCGGATCGCCCCGGCTGGTTTCATCGACTGCGCGCCGATTACCAGTTGCCAGCGATTCGCTTTGACGACAGCACGATTCATGTTTTGCACGATGCCGAAGGCCGGCCACTGGACGACATTCGTAACGAGGCCGACAACTTGCTGGCCGCCGATCAGATCGCCGAACGGGTACGGCAGTTGACCGCAGACCCGAGCAGCGTGTTGCATGTCAGCCTGGCTGGCGGTCGCAAGACCATGGGCTATTACCTTGGCTACGCGCTCAGTCTGTGGGGCCGCGAACAGGATCGCCTGAGCCATGTGCTGGTCGACGCACCCTACGAATCGAGTTGGGCGTTTTTTTATCCGACGCCCTACGAGAACGTGGTCGAAAGCCGGCCCGGCGGCGCTTTGGTGGACTGTCGCGAAGCCCGGGTAACCCTGGCCGAGATTCCGTTCGTGCGCCTGCGTCACGGTTTGCCGCAAGATTTACTGCAAGGACACGCGCAATTTGCGCAGGCGGTGCAAGCGGCGCAGGCCAACTTGGGGCCGCCGCTGTTGCGCATTGGCATTGACCCGCTGTGGATCAGCGCGGGTGGCAAGCCGCTGACGTTGACGCCCGCTGATGCGGCCTTTTTGCTTTGGTTTGCGCGCCGCGCCGCTGCCGGTGACAGCGGATTGAGCAGACCGTCGCAAGCGCTGCCCGATGCCGACTATGGCCAGGCCTATCTGACCGAATACGACCGTATCAAAGGGCGCAATGCACCGGTGGACAAGCGTTATCGGCAAGGCATGTCGCAGGCCGATTTCGACGAGCGCAAGAGCCGCGTCAACAAAGCCGTGCGCGCTGCGCTCGGCATGCAGGCGGCGCCCTATCTGATTGTCGGGCAAGGTGGCCGCCCCCAGCGATTCGGTTTGAAACTGGCGGCCAACGCGATTCGCATCGAGGAATCATGATGATGGCTGACCACCTGCCGCTTGACGCCGACAAATTTGCTGCCAAAACCGTGCAGGAGCCTTGAGCATGTCATCGAACACGATCCAAGTGTTGTTGGTATCCGACCAAGCGGCGGCCAATCTGTTGCCCGCGCTCGACCCTGCTTTGAAACCCAGCGCAGCCATTCTTTTGGTCACTGGCAAGATGCAGCAGCAGGCCGGGCACCTGGCTCAAGTGTTGGGCGAATCCGGGGTAAAAGCCAGTCAAGTGATGCTGCCCAATGAGCACGATTACGGCCAGCTCGAAAGTGCATTGCTTGACCTTGCCAGCCAACACGAGGGTGCGACCGTTACCCTCAACGTCACCGGCGGCACCAAGTTGATGGCACTGGCTGCGCAGTCGGTGGCGCGTGCGGCCGGTTGGTCGATTTTCTATGTCGATGTCGATAGCGACGAGGTGATCTGGCTCGCGCCCGAGCAGCGCCGCCAGCCGCTCGGTCAACAGTTGCGCCTCAACCACTATTTGCGCGGCTATGGATTCGGCATTGAGCCGCTTACGTCGCGGCCGTCCAGCCAGCCGCATAAGGCGCTACTGCAAACGCTGATCCTTCAGCAAGGCAGCCTGACCAAAGCCATCACCCAGTTGAACTGGCTGGCACAACAGTCGGAGAACAATCATCGACTCGACGTGCCATTGTCTGAGGACCTACGAGATAGTCGCAGCTTGGAAGCCTTGTTGCGGAACTTCGAAGACGCCGGTGTGCTGGAGGTCAAAGATGACAAAGTGGTTTTTCGCAGTGCGGAAAACCGGGATTTTGCCAAGGGCGGCTGGCTGGAACAGTATGTGTTCAAGACCGTGTGCGAGTCGCGCGACGCGCTTGCGATGCGCGACCAGGCCAGCAATTTGGTGGTAACCGATTCGGCTGGTGTAAAAAACGAACTCGACGCCGTTTTTCTGGCGCGAAACCGCTTGTTCGTGATCGAGTGCAAGACCGCGCGCATGGACCAACCCGAAGCCCCCAAGGCCAACGACACCTTGTTCAAATTGTCCGAAATCTGTCGCCGCGTCGGGGGCTTGGGAACGCGCGGCATGCTGGCCAGCTATCGTCCGCTGGCAGCGGCAGAAAAGCGCCTGGCCGCTGCGCTGCGCATTGAGCTGGTGTGTGAGCAGCAACTCGCCAGTTTGAGCGAAAAAATCCAGTCGTGGGTGCAGCGATGAAGCGCCACGCGGCGTCGGCAAGCTTGTGGTTTATAGCCTGCCCCGATGTTGTCGTACAGAATGCGACCCTGCGTTGAGGACTGCCATGCGCCAACTCGAATACACCTTGCGCTTTTTGACCCCGGCCTTCCTCGGCAATGCCACGCAGGACGCGCAATGGCGCACGCCGCCAATCAAACACCTACTGCGCGAATGGTGGCGGGTGGCGTATGCGGCCGAGCACAAGTTCCTGGTGGATGTCGCCGAGATGCGGCACGAGGAAGGCATGTTGTTTGGTCATGCCTGGCTGGACGACGACACCTTCGAGCGCAACGGCAAGACCATCAAGACCGCCGCGCGCAAGAGTGCTCTGCGAATGCGATTGAGTTCCTGGGCGGATGGTAAATTGAAGGCTTGGCCAGCGTCCGACACTGCCGTGACGCATCCAGAGGTTCAAAGGCCTGTCGGCGCCCAACTGTATCTCGGTTATGGGCCGCTGAAATTCGCCAAAGGTACCGCGTTGAAAAGCAACGCAGCCATTCAGTCTGGCGAGTCTGCCACGCTTTCTCTGGCGGTCAGCGATGACCATTGGCCGCGCATCGAGCACGCGCTCTTTCTCATGTCGCGTTACGGCACGCTCGGCGGTAGAAGCCGCAATGGCTGGGGCTCGTTCTCACTGGCACCCTTGGGAAATACTCCGACGCTGGCCGGCGCGGCACCACTACGTAACTGGCGCGAATGTTTCGATCACGACTGGCCACACGTCATCGGCCAAGATGATGGCGGTCCGCTGATCTGGCAAACCGCGCCCCACGATGACTGGGTATCCCTGATGAAGACACTGGCGATCATCAAGATTGGGTTGCGCACCCAGTTCATCTTCAACACTGGGAAAAACGCAGCTAGCGCCGAAGATCGCCACTGGCTGAGTTACCCGGTCACCAACCACTCGGTGAAGCCCTGGGGCAACAAGGTCCGCCTGCCCAACAGCCTGCGCTTCAAAGTGCGGCCCGCGCCCGACGATCCCAGGAAAGTCGTCGGGGTGATTTTTCATGTGCCATGCCTGCCACCAGCGAGTTTCCTGCCTGATCGCCAAGCCATCAAGGAGGTATGGAAGAAAGTGCATGATTTTCTCGATGGTGACGCAACCACCGCGCCCCTATCCCGGAGTAGAGCATGACGAACGACACGCTCTGGCAAACCAAACTCGCCGCCCGCATCGACGACCCGGCGGAAAAAGCGCTGGTGTTGCTGCGCGATCCAGCCGGGCACCAGAACGGCAGCTCGCGCGCCCTGCGCCAGCAGCTCGCGGCGCGCGTGGCTTACAGCGCCAGCAGCCGCAGCGCTGGCTCGATCTCGGCGATCCGTTCGAAATCGCGGTCATCGGTGAGCAGCGGCACGCCGTACTCGATCACGGTCGCCGCGATCAAGCAATCGTGCGGGCTGCGTGGGGTGATGCCAGCCCAGCGGCAGCGGGCGTACAGCGCGCCGGCGTCGGCATGGGTGGCGGCGGTCGCTGGCAACATCGGCACGGCCAGCAAATGCCAGCGCAGGCGTTCAATTTGGGCCTGCGAGCGGGCGCCTTGCAGTATTTCCTGGAGCACGACCGGCGCGATCAACGCCTCCCCATCCAGCAACAACTGGCGCAAGCGGGCAACCGGAGGCGTCGCCGATTGCCGCAACAGATCGACCCAGACCGAGGTATCAACCAAAATCACGGGTCATGCCGGCACGCATCGCACGCACGTCGTACGCGGGGTCGAGCAACGGCTCACCCACCAGATCGAGAATCTGGCGTTGGCGACGGCGTGCGACAAACTCGCGCAACGCCTGATCGACGATGTCCTTCTTGCTGCGCGCATCACCCAGCCGCATGGCTTCTTCGACGAGCGCGTCATCCAAAACAATATTGGTCCGCATGGCATACACCTCCTGATGTGTATGGTAGCCCAGGCCTGCTCGGACCGCCTAACGCCACGCAAGGACCTTCGGCAATGAGCAGCGACAAACTCTGGCAAACCAAGCTCGCCGCGCGCATCCACGACCCGGCCGAAAAAGCGCTGGTGCTGCTGCGCGATCCGGCTGGGCACGAGAACGGCACCTCGCATGCCCTGCGCCGGCTGCTCGGGCTGGACGAACTGCCTGCAAACATCGACCCGGACAATGCCGACGTGCTGTCCACGGTGATCTTCAAGAAGGGTTTGCCGCTCGACATCTACCGGCTCGTGCAGCGCGCCGATTGGTGGGCGGCTGCCGACCGGCCGCAGTGTCCGATGCAGGAGATCACGGTTGTCACCAAACAAGGCAATGAAAAGACTTTCGCCGTTGCGCCGTGGGCGCAGGTGCACTGGACCAAGGTGCCGGTGCTGATTCACCCGCTTACCGGCGACAAGATCGACCTGGGCAAGCTTGGCGGTTTGGGCGACACCAATTTCCACGACATCAAACAGCGCAGCTTCGATCACTTCTCGAACCTGCTAGTCGCGCTCGGCGCTGTGGGCGATGCGCCGCGAGACCTGCGCAAGATTCTGCTCGCCTACTGGCGCTTCGGCCCGGAATTGAGCGAAGCCGACGACAACGGCAAGCTTGGCGCGCTGTGGAAGCTGCTGCCGGCCGATACCCGCATCCCCGATCATTCGCTCTGGGATCACCTCGATCTCACTTCCGCCTTTGCCGGCGCCTTCGCGGATGATCCCAAGGGCGAGGTGGCGCTGCTCGCCGTGTCGATCGGCCCGGTGCAGCCGTTCATCGCCGCCGCGCGCAAGATGGATGATCTCTGGGCCGGCTCGCACCTGCTGTCGCGACTGGCCTGGGAGGCGATGCGTTCGGTCTGCGAACAGCTTGGCCCGGATGCGATTTTGTTTCCACGCCTGCGTGGTATTCCGCAGGTCGATCTGTGGTTGCGTGACCAAATGAACCTTCCCGACAAATTGTTCAATGACTGCGAGTGGAATCGCGGAGCAACCGACGCCAACCCGCTGTTCGCTGCCGCATTGCCGAATCGCTTCGTGGCCGTGGTGCCGGCCAGCAAGGCGCAAGAGATTGCCGAAATGGTGCAGCGCGAAGTGCGCGCCTGGCTGCAAAAACGCGGCATTGAGGTGGTCTCGCGCCTGCTGAAAGAAGCTGGCTTCGATGTCGAGAACACCGCCACGCCTTATGACCAAATGAAGCAGCAACTCGCCGGCTTTCCCGAAGTGCATTGGGCGGCGGTGCCGTTTTCTCTCATCGCTCCGCGCAACAAGGGCAAGCAAACCGACCTGGACACCAGCGCCTTGTCGGCGGCGATGGCACCATTCTTCGGTGTCGAAGCGGGCCAGCCCTGCGGCTTTCTGAACACGCCGGCCTGGCAGACCTTGCGCAAGGAAATCGACTGGGGCGATGGCACCCGCTTCTTCGCGCCCAACCCCGGTGTGCTGTATCCGGCGGTGTACGACCTGGCCGAGCGGGTGCTGGCGGCGGCCAAGTCAGCGCGGAGTTTCGATCAAAGCGAACAAAAAGGCTGGCGCGATTCGCTCACCGGCGAAATCGAATGGCTCACCACTGACCGTGCGCAACTCGCCGTGCCGCCGGGTAGCCGCAAGGACACCTTGTGGACCAAAGTGGCCGTGGCGAAACCATCCTGGGCCAAGAAGGGTGAGCATCTGGGCGCGCTTTCTGCGATCAAGCGGCTGTGGCCGACGATCTTTGCCGAGGAAGTCGACAAGGCCATT
>PEUI01000143.1:837-7458 GCA_002785585.1 Lysobacterales bacterium CG02_land_8_20_14_3_00_62_12 | reverse complement strand
TTGCGACCGGGTTCACCGTTGATGGCACACCGCCGACTTTGTCGCTGGCACGCGACCCGGCAACGCAGCGACTATTTCCCGGCAAATTCGCGCGCGTCGTGGGCGCTCATGTCGATTACGGCTTGTCCTGGCACGCTGAGGACACAAACCTTGAAGTCGCCCGCCTGGAGTCCGGCGACAGCCCATCACCAAGCCAATGGCTGAGCGTTGACGACCAGCTACCGGCCAGCGGCCGTCGCGCGCTCGGCTCCGACGATGCCGACAATTATCGGCTGCACGTCGAAGACCGTGCCGGTAATCGCGCCAGCAGCAATGCGACCGGGGTTCCGCCGCCGGATTTGGCCATGGTCGGGCGTTGGGTCGGCGTGCAGAGCGATCCTTCACGAGCCTGGGGTTGTGGCCCAACCAACAAGGTTGAGGACGGCTGCCTTTATATTGCGACCGGTTACGTCGGTGCTGTGGCGTTCCCGCTCGAATCGGCGGCGATGATCGAACTCGACCTGTATCTGGCGCCGAACACGCCCGCTACGGAGGTTTCACTCCGCTACCAAATCAACCAGTTCGGCGCCAACGCACCCAGTGATGGACCCTGGCAGTCCTTGCCGATCACTGCCCAACGGCGTGAGGGAGTCGAACTACGGTTGGATGCGTTGGCGCCGACGCTGCCGCTCGGTTCGATGATTACGTTGCAGGCTTCCAGCCCATTGAACACAGGCACAGCGCTGGCCGCTGAACCGGTGAAATTTGAGTACGTGGGCCTGGCGCCTCCCCGCAGAATTGATTGCCCGCCAACGGTATTCGATCCGTACCCGATTCCCGGACTGTTGGATTGCGCGCAGGTGGGCGAATCGCTGCCGGGGCTCGTGGTCAATCCCACCTTGACCATGTTGGCCACCGACGGCAGCGTGGTTGTTGTTCCGCCGCGCTTTATTGAAGATGGGGGGGTCTTGTTTGAACTGCCTCACTTCGGCGATGGCTGCGAACAGTTGACCGCGCGCGCGCGCAGCCAAATTGGGCGCCAGTATGAATCGACTGCACGCTGCGACTTCCCTTCTGCTGCGCTCTCGGCCGCCGTTGGCCCGCTGGTTCAGACAAGTTGCGATGCCGAACCGCAGCAGCGAATGCAGTACCAGTTTAAGATAGAACACGTGGGTGGCGTGCCACACCTGCGCATCGACTATGCCTTGGTGGATGGAACACGGCGGATCGTATTTGATCAGGATCTTAGGCTGGTTGCGGACGGTTTCGATCCAGACGGACCTTTTGCTGCTCGCCTGGAAGGCGTTTTTGCTGCCAGCGATTTGCCGGACGGTCGCTACAGCCTGACCTTCACCGCGAGCCTTGAGAATGGTTCGCAGCTACAGGAGGTACGCCCATTTTTCGTTGATCGCAGCCCGGTTGCGATGGACGTGCGAGTGCCGCGCGAGGGGCGGCGCGAGTGTGTTGTCGGTGTGCAACTACCGATCGACTTGGACACGTCCGATCCGTCTGGTGTGGCCAATCAATACGCCTTGGCGCAACGGCCGAATCCACCAGATGACGTGATCTGGGCCCCGCTAAGTGCCAATTTATGGAATGAACCAATAGACAATGGTGCTGTGCACTTGGTGTTCACGCGCATAGCAATCTTTCCCGCAATTTCTACTGCTGAGGATGCATCGCCTCGGCTGCAGCCTTCGGAACAAGTCAGCGGTCCCGCCCAATTTCGATTGGCTACGGTCAACTGGGGCGGTGCGCCGCAGTGCCAATTGGTCAATTTCTTTGCCGATACTCGAGTCGAAGCCAGTCTGCGTTATCAACCGGGCTCGGTCACGGCGGAACTGGACGGGGTGGTGATCATCAACCCGTCCGGCCCGGCGGAGTTCCGCACGCTGGCGGTCGAGTTGCTGGCCGAGGAGCCGCTGCGCGCCCGCTTCGAACTGCGGCGGGGTTTGTCGCCAAGCACCGCCGTGCGCGTCGGCGATGTGCGGGTCGAAGCGGCTTATGCGGAGGGTACGCATGGCCTGAGCTGGGACGGCAAGCTTGCCGATGGTCAGGGCGTCGCCGACGGCACCTACTGGATCGTCGCCGCCGCCAGCGACGACTGCGGTCATGAATCCGGAACCACGCTGGCCGTGCCGGTGCGCGTCGACAGCACCGGACCCAGCGTTTCCTTCACGGCGCCGGAGGCGGGGGCCAGTGTGTCCAATCTGCTGGTCCGCATCGAGGGTAGCGCGACCGACCCCAGCGGCGGCGTGTTCGAGCTCAGCGCGCAGTCCGCCGAGACCATCACGATCCAGTCCGGCGCTTTGCTGCTGCCGAATGACCAGCCCGACGATCCGCGCCTGGCCTTTGCCCAGTCCTGGAATCGCGGCGAGATCAGCGGGCCGGTGCTGCTGCGGGTGGTGGCGACCGACGCGGTGGGTAACCGTAGCGTGGGGGAATTGCCGATCACGCTGGCACCGCGACCGACCCGCTTGTTCGACGCGGCCGAGGCGCTGCCCGAGCTGGTCTCGCCGAACGGCGACGGTGCCTTTGATCAGAGCGAGATTCGCTACGTTCTAGCGGCGAACGCCGACGTCAGTGTTCGGCTGTTCACTGCAGCCGGCAACCTGCTCACGGTCTTGCAGAATGCCGAGCCGACCTTGACCGGCAACCACAGTCTGGTCTGGAACGGGCAGGGGCTGCCTGCGGCCGCCGCCGATGGCGTTTATCGCATCGAACTACACGCGGTCGACGCCCAGGAGCCGACCCAGTTCGAAGACCTGAGCCTACCGGTCGCGGTTGATATCACTGCGCCGCAGTTGGCCGTGAACACGCCAGAGGGCCGCTATTCCCAGGGCACCGGACCCTTGCAGGTCAGCATCGGCGAAGCGCACTTCGGTAGCGCCAGCGCCGAGTTCGCTGGGCAGACCGTCGCGCTCACCGCGCCCGGCCTGGCCACCGTGCTGACGCTGGACGATACCGCCGAAGGCCCGCACAACCTGGTCCTGACCGCGCGCGACAGCGTGGCCAATGCCGCACAACGCGAATCCGAAATCGTCATCGACCGCACCCCACCCGAAGCGCTGATCAGCGCACCGGTGGAATCCGCAGTGCTGGGCGGAGCCGCGAGCGAGGCACTCATCCAAGGTACCGCCAGCGATCTTAACTTCGCCCGCTATCAACTCAACATCGCGGCGGCGGCGACGCCTGCAAACACCAGTTTGCTGGTGGAGTCCAACACGCCGGTCACCGATGGCACACTGCACACGCTGTCACTGGCGCCAGTCGATGGCGACTATGTGCTGAGCCTCGAAGCGACCGATCTGGCTGGCCGCCAAACCACGCTGCAACGCGGCATCCGCATCGACCACACGCCGCCGGTCGCAGTATTGACCGCGCCGCTCGACAACGCTTTTGTGTCGCGGCAGTTCGAGGTCCTCGGTACGGCGAGCGATCTCAACCTCAACGACTATCGACTGCGACTGGCAACCCCGGAGCAGGCCAGCCTTGGGCTGTGGTCCGACCTGTGGGTCGCGACCGAGTCGGTCGCTGACGGCAACATCGGACGGGTGGATCTCACCGTGCCCGATGGCGACTACATCCTGGAGCTGGTGGCGACGGACCGGGTGGCGCAGCACGCCGAGGCACGCATCCGTATCCGGCTCGACAGTACCGCGCCGCCGACGCCGATCAGTCTGGTCGGCAACCGCCAGGGCGAGGCCGATGTCGCCCTGGCCTGGCAGCACGAGGCGCCGGCCGACCTGCTCGGTTATCGGGTCTACCGCGATGGTGCTCGGCTGAATCCGACGCCGGTGCCGGGTCGCGCCTGGCTCGACTCAGGCGTGCCCGGTGGCCGCCTGGTGTACGAGGTCAGTGCGGTCGATCAGGCCGGCAACGAATCCGCCCGCAGCAACCCGGTGGTGGTGGTCGTCGACCGCACACCGCCGCTGGTCGATCTGATCGATCCAGTGGATGCGGCGATCGTGTCCGGCACGGTCCGGGTTCGCGGTACGGCCTTCAGCGAAGATGACTTTGACCATTACCGACTGAGTCTGCTCGCGGGCGCTGCCCAGATCCCGCTGGCTGTGCTCGCCGAGTCGGGCAGGGCAGTGCAGGGCGGCGAACTCGCCGTCTGGGATACCCACTCCCACGCCGAGGGCGAGTCCCTGACCTTGCTGCTGGAAGCTTGGGACCGCAACGGCAATCACGCCGAAGACCGCGCCAACGTCACCATCGACAACATCGCCCCGGCGGCACCGACCGGCCTGACCGCAGTCGATAGCTTTGGCGACGGCCAGATCCACTGGAATGCCAATAGCGAATCCGATTTGCTCGGCTATGTGCTGCTGCACGATGGGGTTCCGGTCAACGGTGGCAGCATCTTCCCGGACGACTTGCGATTGCTCGCCATCGCCACGACCACTTGGCTCGATCGCAGCCTGGTCGATGGCGAGCATGTCTGGGTCGTCTTTGCCATTGATCGCGCCGGCAACCTGAGCCCGCCTTCCGACCCGGCCAGCCTCAACATTTCGCGCCGACCACCGGACATCACCATCGCCAGTCCGTTGGCCGGGCACCGTTTCGAAGGATCACTGCCGGTATTGGCAGTCAGCGAGGATAGGGACATCGCCGAGGTGCGCTTCAGTGTGCGTGCTGTTGGCGACGCAACCTGGACCGCCATCGGCGCCGATACCGGCCTGCCCTATGAAACCGTGTGGACGCCGGGCGCTCTGCCGTTCGGTGATTACGAATTGCGCGCCGAGGCCAGCGACCAAAGTGGCCAGGACGATCCGACCCCGGCCTTGGTCGCGGTTACCTACGCCGATCTGACGCCGCCGACACAGGTGATCGGGCTCGACGCCCACGCCGAAGGCGGCGATGTGCTGCTGTCCTGGACGGCCGTGGTCGCGGACGATCTGGCGCATTATCGGGTCGAGCGTCGCCAAGGGGATTACTACACGTTCACCAGCGTGGCCGAGGTCGCGGCCGGCACCACCACCCTGGTCGATACGGTGCCGGAAGACCGCGTGTGGCAATATCAAGTCACTGCGGTGGATAGCCACGGCAATGCCGGGGAGCCATCTGCGGTGGACAGCGCGCGCGTATTCACTATCGAAGTGGAAGCGCCGTTCTCGCCCATTGTGACGCTGACCACGCCGCTGCACGGTCGCTCGCCGGTGGCCGGACAACTACGGGTGGCACGCGCCAGCGCTGGACAGCCGCTCGAACTGGCGACGCAGCCGGTAACCGAAGATGCCTTCGATCTGCCTGCGCTGCCCTTGTTGACGGGTGAGAATCAGTTGTTGCTTGGCGTCACCGACGCCGAGCAGAACACCAGCCGCGAGGCCGTTGCCTGGGTGAGCACGGGTGCGCTGCCTTCGGCGCCGACCGGTCTCGCGGTGGCCGTGAACGACCACCAAGTCACCGCCAGCTGGAATGCCAATCCGGAGCCGGACGTGATCGGCTATCGATTGTTCCGACGCGATTCCCCAGCCTTGGTTGAGCGCGACCTCACCGATTTGACGGTCAGCGCCGCGCAACCCATCGACGCGCCCGAAGCGGCAATCGACGGCGATCCCGCCACCGCCTGGGCTGGCAGCACTTGGTTTTATGGCGGTCCGTTGGCAGATGTCTGGCTGGAGCTATCAAGTGCCGAGCCTCGACAGATCAGTGCGCTCAGCCTGAGCTGGCTCAACGGCCGCAAACCGGCTTCGTTCGAGGTGTTGGCCTACAGCGGCCGCGCCTGGGTGCGCATCGCGTCGGTGGCATCGGTGCAGGACTCGCAGTCCTTGCGCATCGATCCGCCTTATCGGACTTGGAAGTTGCGCATCGTGCCCACCGTGGCGACTGGCACCCCGGGCGGGAACTGGCAGCAAAGCATCGCGCTGGCTGAACTCGTGGTCGCCGAACAACCGTTGATCGGTGCCACCGAATTCGTCGATACCCTGATCGACGGCGGTTATCCGCATCGGGTCAGCGCGGTCAACACGCTCGGCTTCGAAGGCCCGCGCTCGGACCCGGTCACGGCCGATGTCGGCGATGCCGAAGCGCCGACGCCGGTGCTGCTTAGCGGCACGGTGCAGGGCCGCGACGCCAGCCTCAGTTGGAGCGCGAGCATCGCGCCGGATGTGGCCCGCTATCGCCTGTTGCGCGACAGTAGTGAGCGGGCGTTGATCGACGCGCCGCAAACTGGCTTTGTCGATGTCAATCTGCCCAATGGCACCTACACCTATGTGGTGCAGGCATTGGATGCCTTCAACAACGAAAGCCTGCCCTCAAACGCGGTGGCGCTGATCGTCGCGGTGGCGGGGCCCGGCCTGCCGCGCAACTTGCGAGTCGTGCCGGTGCCTGCGGGCGGGGCGCTTGATATCGACTGGCAGCCCGGCGACGGCGCGCCTGCGGTGCGTTATGTGCTGCGTCGTTCGGACGCCGAGCCCGGCCCGTATGCCCAGATCGCCGACACCACGGCGCTCGCGCAGCGCGACCAACCGCTCACCAATGGCAGTCGCTATTGGTACACGGTCGAGGCCTTCGACAGCGCTGGCAACGCCAGTGGTCAGACCGCGCCGGTCTCCGGTGTGCCCGAGGATCAACAAGCGCCGCTACCGCCGTTGCTGAGCTTCCCGGTCCGCGACGGCGAGTCGCTGACCCTGGATG
>PEUI01000143.1:0-816 GCA_002785585.1 Lysobacterales bacterium CG02_land_8_20_14_3_00_62_12 | reverse complement strand
GATTCGCCGAACCCGATGCGCAAGTCAGCATCCGCCGCAACGGCAGCGAGGTGTTTTCGACGCGGAGTCGGACCGACGATCTGCTGTCCGATGTGAACGGTTACACCGAAGGCCGACTGCGGGTCTCGCCCAGTGGCAACTGGCTGTTCGGTGACGGCAGCATCGAGATTCATACGGTGGAAGACACGGGTCTGTTCATCGATCCTTCCCGCTTCGGCCGACTCTTGTCCTGGACCCGCGATGATCGCCTGCTGCACCAAAACGGCAACTGGGTCAGTTCCGCTCCGAACGGCGGCGACGACCGCGTGCTCAACATCCCGCTGGAGACAGTCGAGGATGCGCGCTTCTCCAGCGACCTGCGTTATGTCATCGCGCGTGCCGTGCATCCGAACAACGGCAGCCCGCTGCGCGCCCTGTGGTTGGTCGACCAGGTTGCCGGCAGCGTGCGTCCGGTGCCCGGGGTCGATCCGGATGCGGTGGTGTTCGATGATCTGGTGATCTCCGAACAGTCGGGTTTTGCCGCCTGGCGCGCGGCCGATGGCGAAGTCAGCCTGCTCACCTTGGCGACCGCCCAGGCACGCCCGATCGCCGCTGCCACGGAATCGGTACGTCTGTCGGTATCGCCACGCAGTGGCGACGTGCTGCTGGTGCACAGCGATGCCGGTCAGTTGCGGGTCGCCCGGGTCGACCGCGACGGTCGATCCACGCCGGTGGGTCCCGGCCTGATCGCCGCCTGGTCGCCGGACGCCAGCAGCTATGTGGTGGCCGAGGCGGGTGGGCTGCTCGCTTTCCATCGCGAAAGCGACGACAGCCTGC
>PEUI01000165.1 GCA_002785585.1 Lysobacterales bacterium CG02_land_8_20_14_3_00_62_12 | reverse complement strand
CGAAAGTAGGGTGGATAAGTACCGCGCATCCACCACCATGCAGCGCCAGCGCAAAGCGGCGGCAAGCCGCCGCACCGCCAGATCGGTCAGCGCACCGGCAAGTTGGCGAAGCGCTCGTCGAAGAAGTCATGCATCATCCGCAACGCGCGTTTCGCCGAAGGTTCGTGGTAAAGGCAATTCGGCGGGCGGTTGGCATCGGCCTCGGCGAAACAATGGTGGGCACCGCCAAAATTGACGAACTGCCAATCCGCTTTGGCGGCGGTCATTTCTTTGCCGAAAGCGTCGATATCGGCCGCGCTGACATTGCTGTCGGCAGCGCCATTCAACACCAGCAGCGAGGTTTTCACTTGTCCTTCGGTGGCCGGTTGGCTGGTACTGAGGCCGCCGTGAAAACTGACGATGCCAGCGAGCGCGGTGCCGTTGATCGCTTCCTCGTCACCGGCGCGCGCCAGTTCCAATACCGTGCTGCCACCGAAGCAAAAACCGATCGCTCCCAGTTGCAGGGTGTCCAGCGGCGCCTCGTTGCGGACCTGGGCGCGCAGTGCTTCGACGGCGGCGATAATGCGGCCACGCAAGGTCGGCAGATCGCCATACAACGCACTGGTCATGGCGGCGGCTTCGCTGGCGTCTTTCGGGCGTTGGCCTTTGCCGTACATATCCACCAGCAGGATGACGTAGTCGGCACCGGCCATTGCCTTGGCTTTTTCCACCGCGGCATCGGTCACCCCCATCCAGTTCGGCACCATCACCAAACCCGGCCGCAGCCGCGTGCTGGCGTCGTCATAAACCAGGTAGCCCTGCATCTCGACATTCTTGTGGCCCCACTCCACCGACTTGGCAATCGGCTTGGCCAGCGTTGGCATGGCACAGAGCAACAACAGCGCAAAGCACAAAATACGCATCGGATTTCCTCTCGGTCAAAGTCATCACAGGACGCGAGTGTATTGCAGGTGACGGCCTTTCGCAGCACTCGCCAGCGCCTCCGGCGACGCAAGGATTTGGCGCGCGCCCGCGTCGCCGCGCTATGTACCCTTCATCACATACCCACCCGCCTGACGCTGCGTAGACTGCGGCGATCTGTCGCGGTTGGCGAAACTGCGGCGATACGCGCAGCATGACCGCTACCACCGATCGGCCACCGCCTGGTCGATCATCACTTCGGGCCGATGGCATCAACCATGCCTGGGCGCAGGCTTCACACGATTTTGCAGGAGTTACCCGTTATGTACAGTTTGAGTCGAATCAGTTTTGCGTCGCGTCGGCGTTGGCTGCTGGCGTTGGCTTGCAGTCTGTTGCTGACCACCGGCGCCAGTGCCGCCGAGGCGGTAAAGCTCGGGCCCTTCGTGCCGTTTCCGGGCACCTTCGAAGGCAGTTTGGTCAGTGTCGAAGACGCCAATCGCGTTCACCTCATGGTCGAGATCTGGGGCGCCAAACGCAATCTGTTGATCACCCTGCCCGACATCGTGGTGCCGCTGGATCGCCCCGGGGTGCCGCAGTGCCAGCGCGAGATGGCGGCGGCGGCCAAAACTTTGGCCGAGTCGTTTCTGCGCAGCGCCGAAAAAATCGAATTGAGCGAGATCATGATGATGGACTCCAACGATCTGGCCGGCTCCTGTCCGATCGAAACCAACCATGGCAGCCTCTCCAGCGCTTTGCTGGAAGCCAAACTGGCACAGCCCAAGGGCAGCAACGTCAGCGAGCCTTGGTGCACCGATCCACGCTGAACCAGTAGTTACCGTAGCGCAGGTTGATCGATCGGGCGCGTCGAAGCACAGGGGTGTTTCGCGTTTTCTGGCGGATTGACGTGGTTATCAATTTTTTTTCGTATTCGTGTTGGATCGGATTTAGCATACCCAGGTGGGTACAGCGCCGACCGCGCCTAAGCACCCTGCCAGATTACCGCTTGGTTGCCATCCCACCTTCGAATCATTGCCCCCGCGTGATTCATCGCACCGGATTTAGAGCCTGCCATGAACCCGCCGGATTTAGCCCAATTACGCAAACTCATCAGCGCGGCGCCGCGGCTGCTGGCGATCTGTGGTGCCGACTGGGAACACGCCTTGGCGACCGCCAGAATCATGCGCATGGCGGCCGGTACCGCGACGCAGTTCTGCAGCAACGATGTCGACTCGGTCAATATTGTGCTGCAAGGCTCGATGAAGGTGCGGGCCAGCTCAGCCGATGGCCGCACCTTCAGTCTGTATCACCTGGGAGCCGGCGAGGTTTGCCTGTTGAGCCTGGCCTTTGTCTACGCTGAAGAAAAACTGCAGTCCGACGTCCAGGTGGAATCCGACTTGCTGGTCTGGCAACTGCCGCGATCCGAATTCGAGGCGCTGCTTGCCAGCAATGCCGGATTCCGCGACTTCATCATGGCCGGCCTGTCGGACTACGTGGTCAAGTTGCTCGGCTTGGTCGAGCAAGCCCATTTCGGCAGTTTGCAGAGCCGCCTGCTGGATACCTTGCAGCAGATGAAAGCCCGCACCGGCAGCACCGCCATCGCCATCACCCATCAAGCCCTGGCCGACGAGCTCGGCAGCAGCCGCGAGGTGGTCAGTCGCTTGCTGAAAACGCTGGAGCGCGACGGCAGCGTTGCCCTGGGCCGCAAATCGATCACCCTGGGTGCGGACGCTCCGGCGCCAGCCGCCGCGCGCGCCAAAGGTAAAACATCACCGGGATCAGCACCATCGAGACCAGCGGCGCGGTAATCATGCCGCCGACCATCGGTGCGGCGATCCGGCGCATGACATCGGAGCCGGTGCCACTGCCCAGCATGATCGGCGCCAGACCGGCCACCACCACCGCCGCCGTCATCGCCTTTGGACGCACCCGCAGTACCGCGCCTTCGATCACCGCCGCCAGCAGACCAGCGCGATTGGTCGGCGCATTGCGCAGCACCGACTCGCGCAGATAAACCAGCATCACCACGCCGAACTCGGCCGCCACGCCGGCCAGCGCGATCAGGCCCACGGCGACCGCCACCGACAGTTGATAGCCAAGCACATACAACAACCAGAAGCCGCCGACCAGCGACAACGGCACCGCCACCATCACCATCACCGCCTCGCTGACGCTGCGCAGCCCCAGATACAGCAGCGCAAACAAACCGATCAAGGTGATCGGCACGATCCAGCGCAAGCGCGCTTCCACCCGCTTCAAAAACTGATAATGGCCGACCCAGGCGTAGGCGTAGCCGGTGGGCAATTTGAGCTGCGCGACCAGGGCGCGGTTGGCGCGTTCGACATAGCCGGCCAAATCGCGATCATCGGTGGTGATGTAAACCCAGCCGTTGACGCGGGCGTTCTCGCTCTTGATCATGTCCGGCCCATGCACTACGCGAATCTCGGCCAGGTCGCCCAACATCACTTGTTCGGTATCGTTGACCACCAGCGGCAACGTGCGCAACTTGGCCACCGAATTGCGAAACTCCTCCGGGTAGCGCAGGTTGATCGCATAGCGTTCGCGGCCCTCAACGGTCCGGCTGACATTGGCGCCGCCAATGGCGGTGGCGGCGGCTTCCTGGATCTGGGCGATGCTCAGCGAATAATGCGCGGCAGTGGCACGGTCGATCTCGATGTCGATGTAGCGGCCACCCTCGGTGCGATCCGAAAACGCCGTTTTGGTGCCCGGCACCGCGCGCAGAATGGCTTCGATATCGCCGCCCAGATGCTGGATCTGCGCGGTGTCGGCGCCGGAAATCTTGATGCCGATCGGCGTGTTGATGCCGGTGGATTGCATGTCGATGCGCGCCCGAATTGGCATCAACCAGGCGTTGTTGAGCCCCGGAATCCGGACCTTCTGATCCAGCGCCTGTTTGATTTTTTCCATCGTCATGCCGGGCCGCCACTGCTCACGCGGTCGCAGTCGAATGGTCGATTCGATCATCGCCAACGGCGCCGGATCGGTGGCGCTATCGGCGCGGCCAACCTTGCCGAACACACTCGCCACTTCCGGCACGGTTTTGATCAACCGGTCCACTTGTTGCAACAACTGGCGCGCGGTGCCGATGGCGATACCGGGCGGTGCGGAGGGCATATACAACAAGTCGCCTTCGTCCAGGTCCGGCATGAACTCGCGGCCGAGCTGCGACAGCGGCCAGAGCATCGATGCCAGCAGCAGACCGGTGATCAACACCACCCGCCCGGGCCGCGCCAGGGCGCGACCGATGATCGGTCGATAGCGCGCGATCAGCCAGCGATTGATCGGATTTTCGTGCTCGCTGCGGATGTGGCCGCGGATCAGCAACACGCACAAGGCCGGCAACAAGGTAATCGACAGTCCCGCTGCGGCGGCCATGGCAAAGGTCTTGGTATAAGCGAGCGGTGAAAACAGTCGCAACTCCTGGCCTTCGAGGGCAAACACCGGCAGAAAACTCAGGGTGATGATGCACAGCGAAAAAAACAGTGCCGGTCCCACTTCGATCAGCGCCTTCTCGATCGCGGCAATGCGGCCCTCGGTCGCGATGCCCAGTCGCTCCAGATGCTTGTGCACGTTCTCAATCATCACAATGGCGGCATCGACCATGGTGCCGATGGCGATGGCAATGCCGCCAAGCGACATGATGTTGGCGTTGATGCCGCGCAGATGAATCAGAATAAACGCCGCCAGAATGCCGACCGGCAAGCTGAGCAAGATCACCAGCGATGAGCGCAGGTGCAGCAAAAACAGGGCACACACCGCGATCACCACGACGAACTCTTCGATCAGGCGTTTGCGCAAGGTCTGCGTGGCCCGGCCAATCAGCGCGGAGCGATCATAGACTTCAACCAATTCAACACCAGCGGGTAGCCCCGCTTTGAGTGTTTGCAATTTTTGTTTGACGCGGGCGATGGTGGCCTCGGCATTGGCGCCGGCCCGCATGACGATGATGCCGCCGACCACTTCGCCTTCGCCATTGAGATCGGCAACACCGCTGCGCAGTGCCGGGCCGAGGCGGATCTCGCGCACCAAATCCGCCAATGGCACCGACGACGAGGCGACCCGGGATTTTTCGGTCGGCACGCTGATCAGGTCGAAGTCGGCCAGGGTTTTGAGATAGCCGCGCAGGCGCACCATGTAGTCGGCTTCGGCGAGCTCGATCACCGATCCGTCCATCTCGCCGTTGGCGTCGCGGATCGCCTGTTTGACCTTGCCCAAGGTGACGTAATAGCCGCGCAGACGATCCGGATCGACCACCACCTGATACTGCTTGACCATGCCGCCGACGCTGGCCACTTCGGCGACCCCGGCAACGGTTTGCAACTCAAACTTGAGGAACCAATCCTGCAATGAGCGCAGTTGCGCGATGTCGTGCTGACCGGTCCGATCCACCAGCGCATATTGATAAACCCAACCGACGCCGGTGGCGTCCGGTCCGAGCGTCGGCACCGCGCCCGCTGGCAATTGCGCGCTTACCTGGCTGAGATATTCCAGCACCCGCGAACGCGCCCAGTACAGGTCGGTGCCATCGGCAAAAATCACGTAGACGTAAGCATCACCGGGAAACGAATAGCCGCGTACCGCCACCGCGCCCGGCACCGACAACATCGCCGTCGACAGCGGATAAGTGATCTGGTCCTCGATCACCTGCGGCGATTGCCCGGGCAGGCTCACCTTGATGGTGACCTGCACATCGGTCAGATCGGGAATCGCATCCAGCGGAATTTGCCGCAGCGCGACCAGGCCCCAGATCGTCAACGTCAACGCCGCCAACAGCACCAGCACGCGATTGGCAATCGACCAGCGAATCAGCAGGGCGATCACAGCAACTCACCCGCGACGCGGAGACCGGTCGTCATTGCGCGCTCAAGCGGCGCAGACCGGCCAGACGATTGCTCTCGGAATCGATCAGAAACTGCCCGGAGATGACCAGTTGCTCGCCGCCTTCCAATCCGGACAGAATTTCACTCATGCCGGTGGCTTCTTCACCCACCGCCACGACAACGGACTGAAACCGGCCATCGCCGTTGACGCGAACCACGCGCGCGCCTTCCTCGGTGTGGATGATCGCCTCGGTGGGCACCACCAACACATCGCGTTTGGGCTCACCCTGGATGCGGATCTCGGTAAAGGTGCTCTGCGCCACCGCCAGGTTCTCGGTATAGAACGTGAGCTGCACCTGCAGGGATCGCGTGGTGTAACCGACCGGCGGTTCGACCCGGGTCACCTTGCCGGTGAACACCACACCGGGCAGGCCGCGCACGGTCATTTCCGCCGCCTGATCGAGCTTTACCCAGTTCCATTGCCGCTCAAAAATTTCGGCGGTGACTTCGACCGCGCGGGTGGTGCCACCGAGACTGAAAACCGTCGAACTGGTGGTAACGCTATCGCCCACTTCGCCACGGCGCTCGAACACCGTGCCCGGCTCGCTGGCATAAACCTCGGCCAGAAACTTGGGCTCGGCGCCCTGCTGCAATTCGGCGATCTGCCCGGGATTCAATCCTTGCTCGCGCAACGCCGCCATCATGCTGGAAACTTCGGCCAACTTGCCGGCCTGCACCAACTGTTGGAAATCTTTTTGCGCGGCGATCAAATCATCCGAACGCACCGAGAACAGCAACTCGCCCGCCGCGACCGGATCGGCCTCGACCTTGTCGGCGATAAATGCCAACTGGCCGGCGGCCGGCGCGGCGATGAAGCTGCGCGAAGAAGCATCCACCCGGGTGATCTTGCCGACGATCTTGATATCCCGCGCCAGATCGCCACGACCGACGCGGGCGGTGCGCACACCCAGATGGGCACGCTGATCCGGCGACAAACGGATCGCGGCGCCGACCGCATTATTGCTGGCATGCGGACTAACCGGAGTCGGCAACGGATCGGCCACCGGCAGCGCTGACGCAGGCATAGTGGCTGCGGATTCGGCATCAGCGTTGTCCTCCAGCACCAGATCCATGCCGCAAATCGGGCACTGGGTGCCGGGGTGGTCAGCGTGAATATGCGAATGCATCGGACAAACATAAGACCGCGACGGCGCGCTTAGCAAGGACGTCGGCAAGGCGGCCGTCGTCGTCATCGCCACCTCGGCCCGCTTCGCCGTGGCGACCACTTCAGCGTTGCCAGCAGGTGGCCGACGCCAACCAAAACCGATTCCGGCGATCAGTGCAATCGCCACGATGATGATGCCGAGTTTGAACCGGTAGCTCATGAAAATCCTGATCTGTTCGGACTATCCGATCATGCCACAGCAGCGACCAACACTACTCCGGCGTAGGGTGGATAAGCGCAGCGCATCCACCACCAACCAACCGATTTTGTAGGGTGGATAAGCGCAGCGCATCCACCGACTTCTGCTCTCTGTTGATGGTCCTGTGTCTTCTGAAAGGTGGATGCGCTGCGCTTATCCACCCTACCTTGCC
>PEUI01000028.1:6758-29661 GCA_002785585.1 Lysobacterales bacterium CG02_land_8_20_14_3_00_62_12 | reverse complement strand
GCTTGCCACAGGCGACACTCAAAACACTGGCCATAGCCACAAACAAAATACGCAATTTCATGGTGAGCTTCCTCCTAGTAGAGTGAACACAGCCTGCGGTGTGCAGGGTCACAACGGACTTGCGGAACGGCGGTGGTGGCGTAGGGTGGATAAGTACCGCGCATCCACCTGGTCGCTGAGATGAACGGTGGATGCGCGGTACTTATCCACCCTACGCATGGCCAAACCGGTCCGTACATCTTAAACCCCTGGCGTCGCCAGACCGAGTTCGCGGGCGGTGAGGTCCAACGATTTCCAGATTTTCTCGATCAATTCGTCGATCTCGGAACGGCTGATCGTCAGCGGTGGCGACAGCAGCATCGAGTCGTTGGTAGCGCGCAGGATCAGCCCCAGTTGCAGCGCGAAATCGCGGCAGATGACGCCCACCTTGCCGCGCTCGGCGAAGCTCTTGCGCGCCGGTTTGTTGGGCACCAGTTCGAGCGCGCCGACCATGCCGACAATGCGCGATTCGCCGACCAGTGGATGCGCGCCCAGCGCCAGCCAGCGCTCCTGCAGGTAAGGCCCGGTGTTGGTGCGCGCCTGATCGACGATGTGTTCTTCCTGCAGGATGCGGATGTTTTCCAACGCCACCGCGGCACACACCGGATGACCGGAATAGGTGTAGCCGTGGGCAAGCTCGCCGCCCTGCTCGGCCAGCACCTTGGCGATGCGGTCATTGAACAACGAGGCACCCATCGGGATATAACCCGAGGTCAGGCCTTTGGCGATGGTCATGATGTCCGGAGTAAAGCCGAAATACTGCGAGCCGAACCACTCACCGGTGCGCCCAAATCCGCAGATCACTTCGTCGGCGATCAGCAGCACGTCGTATTTGCGGCAGATCCGCTCGATTTCCGGCCAGTAGGTCATCGGCGGGATGTAGACGCCGATCGCGCCCATGATCGGCTCGCCGATAAACGCTGCCACGCGGTTGGGTCCCAGCTCCAGAATCTTGCTCTCCAGTCGCCGCGCCGCCACCAGGCCGTAGTCTTCTGGTGACTGATCGCCCCCATCGAGAAACCAGAACGGCGGTTCGATGTGATGAATATCCGGGATCGGCAGGCCACCCTGCGCGTGCATGCCCTTCATGCCGCCGAGACTGGCACCGGCCACCGTTGAACCGTGGTAGCCGTTGTAGCGACCGATGACGATATTTTTTTGCGGCTGGTCCTGCACTTTCCAGAAGTGCCGCACCAGCCGCAGGATGGTGTCGTTGGCTTCCGAACCCGAGTTGGAAAAAAACGCGTGGTTCAGATCCGCCGGCGTCAGTTCGGCGATCTTGGCGGCGAGCTTGACGGTCGGCTCGGTGGTACAGCCGAAGAAGCTGTTGTAGTAGGCGAGTTCGGTCATTTGCTTGGCGGCGGCAGCGCCCAATTCCTTGCGGCCATAGCCGATATTCACGCACCACAAGCCGGCAAACGCGTCGAGCAACTTGTTCCCGGCCGAGTCCCAGACGTACACGCCCTCACCACGGCTCAGGATGCGCGTGCCTTTTTTGGCGAGCGCGGCGTTGTCGTTGAAAGGATGCAGGTGGTGGGCGGCATCCAATTGTTGGAGCTTTAGAATGTCCATGGTGGGTCTGGGCTCGCTTGAAAGGTGGGGCGGTGAGGGTCTACACGTTCAACAGCAGAAACTCGCGTTCCCACGAACTGATGACCCGGAAAAAAGTTTGGTATTCCTTCTGCTTGACCACGCAGTAGGCATTGACAAAACGCTCGCCGAGCAAGCCTTGCAGCGGCTTGCAAACGCGCAGCGCCGAGAGCGATTCTTCCAGTGTGCGCGGCAGGCCAAAGCCTTTGTCCTGGGCGCTGCCGGTGAGCGGTTCGGTCGGCAGCAATTTTTCCTGGATGCCTAAATAGCCACAGGCCAGGGTCGCCGCCATCGCCAGATAGGGGTTGGCGTCGGAGCCGGCGAAGCGACTTTCGACGCGGGTGTTTTCTGGCGTATCGAACGGCACCCGCAAACCGCAGGTGCGATTGTCGTAGCCCCACTGCACGTTGATCGGCGCCACTTCACCCAACGCCAGCCGCCGATAGGAATTGACGTTGGGCGCAAAGAACGGCATCGCCATCGGCACGTATTTCTGCAAGCCGCCGAGGTAATGCATGAACAATTCGCTGTGCTTGCCAGCACGGCTGCCGACGAATCGATTCTTGCCGGTTTCGGCATCGACCATGCTTTGGTGGATGTGCATGGAACTGCCCGGTTCGTTCTCCATCGGCTTGGCCATGAAAGTGGCATAGATGCCATGGCGCAAAGCGGCCTCGCGCATGCTGCGTTTGAACAGGAACACCTGATCGGCACGCGACATCGGATCGGCGTGCTCAAAATTGACTTCGAGCTGGGCGGCGCCGGATTCGTGGATCAGGGTATCGACGTCAAGTTCCATCGCTTCGGCGTAGTCGTACATCAGATCGAGGATCGGGTCGAACTCGTTGACCGCGTCGATTGAGTAGGATTGCCGCGCGGTCTCCGGGCGACCGGAACGCCCGGCCGGTGGCAACAGCGGGAAGTCCGGATCGGTGTTTTTCTGCACCAGAAAAAACTCGAGTTCCGGCGCCACGATCGGTTTCAGGCCGAGCGCTTCGTACGAAGCCAATACCCGACGCAACACATTGCGCGGCGCCAGATGGTGGGGACGACCGTCGCGGGTAAAGCAGTCGTGGATCACCTGCGCGGTCGGGTCGCTGGCCCAGGGCACCATCCGCACCGTGTCCGGGTCGGGCCTCAGGTACATGTCGGAATCCGACGGCGACACCAGCTCGTCGTATTCATCGGGATAGTCGCCAGTGACCGTGGTCGCGAAGATGCCTTCCGGCAGTCGCGTGCCGTAGTCGTGGGAAAACTTGGTCGCCGGAATGATTTTGCCGCGACCATTGCCGGTGATGTCGGGTACCAGGCATTCCACTTCGGTGATCCGCCGCTCTTTCAACCAGCGCTTGAGCGAACTCTCTTGTTGATCGGCCGCCAGTTGTTTCTCTGCGGCGGCGCTGGCGGGCGGGCTGGGATTGGCGCGCTTGGGCTTGTGGTTCTTGGGTTTGGATTTTTTCTTGGTCATGGTGTTGGATTCCGACTCTGGGCGCGCGCCTGCGCCGCTTTGGCGAAGGCCTGAAAGATGCCCAGATAGAAAGGATTTTCCAGCATTTTCCATTCTGGGTGCCATTGCACGGCGAGCAGGAATGGCAGCGGGGCATCGAGCCTGATCGCCTCGATCAGCCCATCGCCAGCGCGCGCTTCCACCAGCAGATCGCGCCCAAGCACGCCAATCCCCTGGCCGTGCAGCGAATTGACCGACACCCGTTGGCAACCGGCAATGGCCGCGAGCCAACCGCCCGGAACCAAATCGACCGGGTGCGCGGGCGCGTACTGTTGGTCCAGGGTTTGCTGCTCGTCTTCGCGATGATCGGCGTAGCCCGGGGTTTCGTGAACCTTCTGCAGCAGGCTGCCGCCAAGCGCCACGTTGACCTCCTGGAAGCCACGACACACCGCCAATATCGGCACCTGCATGGTGATCGCCAGACGGATCAACGCCAGTGTGGTCCGATCGCGGGCCGGATCGTGAAAGTTGCCGACGTAGCTCGGCTCGTCACTGTAATGGTGGGGCTCGATGTTGCTGTAAGAACCGGTAAGAAACAGGCCGTCGAACTGCTCGAGCACCGCCGCCAGCGGCAGTGGCGGATCCAGCGAGGGCAGCAGCAAGGGGGTGCCGCAGCCGCTGTCGATGATCGCCCGCAGATACTTTTCGCCGACCGTTTGATACGGGTGCGCGCCGATTTGTTTGCGGTCGGTGGGTAAGCCGATGAGCGGAAGGCGGCGCATAAGGTCAATGATCTGGTCAAGGACAGCAACGGCGTTGCGGGGCAATCGGTCGGGTCATCGAAACGCTTGATCAGACCGCCTTCGAAAATTACCTGCGGGAAGATCCCCTGCGGCTGCCGCTTCGTGCCCCGGACCATAGCCCGACTGTTTAATTTTATCAACAGTCTGTGCAGCATTTCGGCAAGGCCATGGCATGGTGCGCTGCAACAAAGCCTTTGTAGCGCGACTTTGGTGAGTCGTTGGCCACGCACGGCGACAAAGCGATGAGAATTCTTTACACCTGCCCGGGTGGCGTTGCTAAACTTCCGGGCACCATTCTGTGAGTATCGTCATGCGCAAAAGCCCCCTTTCCGATCTCGATCTGGCGCAACTGCAAGCACTGCCCGACTGCGAAATGATTGATCTGTTGCTGCCCGACATGAACGGTCTGCTGCGCGGCAAACGCATCACCCGCGACGCCCTGGAAAAAGTCTATGAAAGTGGTGTCTGTCTGCCGATGTCCTTGGTCGCCACCGATATCACCGGCAACACCGTCGAAGAGACCGGTCTCGGTTATGACATCGGCGATGAAGACCGCATCTGCCGCCCGGTCCCCGGCAGTTTGCGCGCGGTGCCCTGGCAGCGGCGGCCGATGGCGCAACTTCTGCTCAGCATGGAAGACGCCGCCGGTGGCACCTTCGCGGCCAATCCACGGGAAGTATTGAAACGCGTACTGGATCGTTTCAAGGCACGCGGCCTGACCCCGGTGGTGGCGGTAGAACTCGAGTTCTATCTGCTCGATGAGACGTTGACCGCCGAAGGCCGGCCGCTGACCTCGATCAATCCGGTGACCCGCCAGCGCAACCGCAGCACGCAGGTCTACTACATGGAGGATCTGAACGACTACCAGTTGTTCACCGATGCCGTTGCCGCCGCCTGTCGCGCGCAAAATATTCCCGCCGACACCGCCGTCGCCGAATACGCGCCCGGCCAGTTTGAGATCAACCTCAAACACCGCGATGACGCGCTGGCCGCCTGCGACGATGCGGTGTATCTGAAGCGCGCGATCAAAGCGGTCGCCGGTCAACACCATTTGCTGGCGAGTTTCATGGCCAAGCCGTTCGTCGATCAAGCCGGTAGCGGCATGCATATTCATGCCAGCGTGCTCGACGCCGCCGGCAAGAATATTTTTTTTGGCACGCCGGAAGCCCCCGCCGCTGCGCTCAAACATGCCATCGCCGGCCTGCAATCGGTGTCCAGCGATTGCCTGCTGTTGTTCGCACCGCACGCCAACAGTTATCGGCGATTTGTGCTCAATGCCTACGTACCACTGAACGATTGCTGGGGGTTCAACAATCGCACGGTGGCGCTGCGGATTCCGCACAGCGATCCCGGCAACACCCGCATCGAACACCGCATTGCCGGCGCCGATGCCAATCCCTACCTGGTCACCGCCGCGGTGCTAGCCGGCATTCTGCACGGCCTCGAACAGCAGCGCGATCCGGGTCCGCCGATCGTCGGCAATGCCTACGAGCAGACCGTGGCGCGCGAGCTGTATTGGCGCGAGACGATCGCTACCTTCATGCACAGCGAGTTCATCGCCAGCGCGTTCGGTGCCGACTTCCAGCATATCTACGGCCAGCAAAAGACCAAGGAATTGCGCAGCTTTTATCGTGAAGTCACCACCCTCGAATACGAGTGGTATCTGCGGGCAGTCTGATGACCGCGGCGGTGACCCAAGCGGCACCCAGCTGGTACGCCGCCAGCGCCAATGCGCTACCGGCGCAGCCGTCGCTGCGGGCGAGCGAGCGCGCCGATGTGGTCGTGCTCGGTGCCGGCATCACCGGCTTGTCCACGGCCATCGAACTGGCCGAACGCGGTTATTCGGTGATCGTGCTGGAAGCCGAAACCATCGGTTGGGGCGCGTCTGGCCGCAGCGGTGGCCAGATGATCTTTGGCTATGGCTGCGAACAGCACACCCTGCGCAACCTGGTCGGCGCCGATGACGCACGCAAATTGTTCGATTGGTCGCGGGAAGGGCTGCGCCTGATCGGCGAACGGGTTGCCAAATATCGGATCGATTGCGATCTGCAAGCGGGCCACGCCCACGCCGCGATCAAGCCGCGCCAGGTCGAAGAACTCAAACTCTGGCAGGCCGACTTACAGGACCATTACGCTTATCCCGACCTGCAATTCTGGGACCGCCAGCGCTTGCGGCAGACGCTCGCCACCGAGCGCTATCAAGCGCTGTTGTTCGATCCGGCCGGTGGCCACCTGCACCCGCTCAATTACACCCTGGGACTGGCGCGTGCGGCGCTCTCGCTCGGCGTAAAAATCTACCAGCACAGCAAGGTGCTGGCGGTGCAAGAAGGCGCGCGGGTGGTGTTTCGTACCGCCCAAGGCGACGCCAGCGGCAGTTTTGCCGTGCTCGCCGGCAACGCCTGGCTGGGTGGACTGGTGCCGTCGCTCGAAGCCAAAATCATGCCGGTCGGCACCTATATCTGCGCCACCGAATGCCTGGGGGCCGAACGCGCGCGCGCGCTGATCCAGAATCGGATGGCGGTCGCCGACATCAACTTCGTGCTCGATTATTTTCGCCTGAGCGGCGACCACCGGATGCTGTTCGGCGGCCGCGTCAGTTATTCGCGGCTACCGCCACCGAACCTCCGCCACAGCATGCGGCAACGGCTGCTGAAGGTATTTCCGCAACTGGCCGATGTCGCCATCGACTATGTCTGGGGTGGCTACGTGGACATCAGCATGAACCGCGCCCCGCATTGGGGGCGACAGGGCGCCAACCTGTATTTTGCGCAGGGCTTTTCCGGCCACGGCATCGCCGCCACTGGCCTGGCTGGCCGGGTCATCGCCGAAGCGATTCACGGCCAGTCCGCACGACTGGATATCTACCAGCGCATCCGCCACCGCGATTTTCCCGGCGGCAAGTGGCTGCGCACGCCGGCCTTGGTGCTGGCGATGCTCTGGTATCGCCTGCGCGATTGGCGGTAACGCCGCCGTGGCTCAATCGCCGTCGAGCGATTTGGGATCGACGCCTAAGTCTTTGAGTTTGCGATACAGGTGCGTGCGTTCCATGCCGGCCAAGGCCGCGAGTTTGCTGACGCTGCCCCGGCATTGTTTGAGTTGCCGCATCAGGTAGGCGCGTTCGAAGCGGTCACGGGCATCGCGCAGCGGCAGGCTGAGATCGAGCAGAAAATCACCGGCCTGGCGACCCGGACCCGGGGCGACGATGCCGAGGGCTTCGTTGACTTCTTCCAAATCGATTTCGCCGTCGCCGCCGAGAATCAGCAGGCGCTGCACCAGGTTGCGCAATTCGCGCAGGTTGCCCGGCCAGGGATGTGCGCGCAGACGGGCGAGCGCGTCGGCGGCGATGCTGCGCACCGGCAAGGCATCGCGCGCGGCCAGTTGCGCGATCTGGCTTTCGAGCAGCAGCGGAATATCGGCGCCGCGCTCACGCAGCGGTTGCGCCTGCACGCCGAGCACCTTGAGTTGATAGAACAAGTCTTCGCGCAGTTGCCCGGCTTGCAGCGCCGATTCCAGCGCCTGGGTGCTGCCGACGATCAACCGTGCCCGCCAAGGCAACTCGACCGCGCCGCCGTCGCGTTGATAAACGCCAGCCTCCAACGCGGCCGCCAAGCGGGTTTGGATGGCCTCCGGCAGGCCGATGATTTCGTCCAGATACAAGGTGCCGTCGGCGGCTTGTTCGATGGCACCGACGACCGCGCTGGCGCCGTCGCTACCGAACAGCGCTATCGGCAGCCGCGGGGCTGGCGTCGTCGCCAGCGCAAAGCGCACAAAAGCGGCGTGCGCGCGCTGGCTTTGGCTGTGTACGTAGCGCGCCAGCGTTTCTTTGCCGGTGCCGGCTTCGCCGCAAATCAGCAGCGGCGCGTCGACTTGCGCGGCGCGGTCGAGTTGGCTGCGCAAGTGCCGACTCGCGGCGCTGTCCCCCACCGGCGCGGGCACCGCGATCTGGCGTTTCAGGCCGAGATTTTCGCTGGTCAGGCGGGCGGCTTCGAGCGCGCGTTGCACGGTCAACAAGAGCTTGGCGAGGGCGACCGGCTTTTCCAGAAAATCATAGGCGCCCAGACGCACCGCTTCGACCGCGGTCTCGATATTGCCGTGGCCGGAGATCATCACCGTCGGACAGGGCAAGCCGCCAGCGGCCAGGCGCTCGCGCAAAAAACCGACGCCATCGCCGTCCGGCAACCAGACATCAAGCAACAACAGGTCCGGGGTTTGCGCGAGCAAAGCGGCCCGCGCCGCCAGCAGCGAACCGGCGCTGCGCACGGCGTAGCCTTCGTCGCTGAGGATGTCGCTGATCAGATGACAGATGTCGGGTTCGTCATCCACCACCAGGATGCGGGCAGCATTCATGGCCTTCTCGTAAAAGTTTCTGCGGGCAAGGATAGCGGCTCAAGCCCGCAGGCGATGAGCGCCGGTTTCAGCCCGGGCGCGCCGACGGTTTTGACCGGACGCAAAGCTCAACCGCGCCGATGCAAAGCCGCCAGGAACGCCGCAATCGAGCCGGCGATGGCGACCAGCAATGGCAATTGAAATCCCAACCAGCGCGGCCCTTCGGCGTTGAGTCCATAAAGCAGCGCGGCGGCGACCAACAACCCGGCGCCGAGTACCGCAAACACCGTGCGCCGCTGGCCCTCACGCGATTCATCGACCAGCGCCTGCATCTCGCGCGAGCGGATCTCCAGCGACTGGGTACCGTTGGCCGCCTTTTGCAACCAGGCGTGGAACAGGTGCGGCAGTTCCGGCGCGTGGCGCGCCAGCTCGGGTAGTTTTTCGGCAAACCGGTCGCGCAGCGCGGCCAGCGAGTAGCGTTGTTGGATGATCGCTTCCAGTACCGGTCTGGCGACCGCAATCAGGTCGAGTTTGGGGTGCAGCAATCGGCCGACGCCTTCGATATTGAGCAGGGTCTTCTGCAACAGCAACAATTGCGGCTGCACTGTCAGCTCGTAGCGCTGCACCAGTTTGAAAATGCGCGCCAACACTTCGCCCAACGAAACTTCGGCGATCGGTTTGCTGAAATAGGGTTCGCAGACGCTGCGCACGGCGGCTTCGAGTTCATCGACGCGAATGTGCGCGGGCATCCAGCCGGCTTCGATATGCAGCTCGGCGATGCGCCGATAGTTGTTGCTGAACATGGCGCGGAAGTTTTCCGCCAGGTAGTACTGATCGGCCTCGGGCAAGGTGCCCATGATGCCGAAATCGAGCGCGATAAAACGCGGGTTCTCGGTCCGTGCGGCGTCCACCCAGATGTTTCCGGGGTGGGCATCGGCGTGGAAAAAATTGTCCCGGAATACTTGCTGGTAAAACAACCGCACGCCTTTTTCGGCGAGCGCGACGCGGTCGATGCCGGCGGCATCCAGCGCCGCCAAGTCGTCCGAGGGGATGCCGCGCACCCGTTCCAGGGTCAGCACCCGCGGTCCGCTCCAGTCCCAATAGACCTTGGGAATCAGCAGGTCGGGTGAGTGTTCGAAATTGCGTCGCAACTGGCTGGCATTGGCGCCCTCGCGCTGCAAGTCGAGCTCGTTATTCAGCGTGCGCTCGATTTCGGCGACGATTTCGCGCGGTTGAATCTTGTCGGCATTCGGCAAGTGGCGTTCGGCGATCCCGGCCAGCAAGCGCAGCAGGCCGAGATCGGCGGCGATGCGCGCCTCGACGTTGGGCCTGAGCACCTTGACGACGACTTCGCTGCCATCCGGCAGCAGCGCCGCATGCACTTGCGCAATCGACGCCGAGGCCAGCGGCAAGCGTTCGAAACTGCGGAACAATTTGCCGATCGGCGCGCCCAGCACGCGCTCGATTTCGCGCTCGGCCAGCTCGCCCGGAAACGCCTGCACGCGATCTTGCAACAGGGTCAATTCATCGGCGATATCGGCCGGTATCAGGTCGCGCCGGGTCGACAGGATCTGGCCGAACTTGACGAACAACGGCCCAAGCTCCTGCAACGCCAGCCGCAAACGAACGCCGCGCGCCAGTTGCGCAATATCGCCACGCGGCCGAGGCAGCAGCAAACGCAAACGCCGCACAAAGCGCAGACCGGGCAGCAGTTCCAGCAGCTCATCGAGCCGATAGCGGGCGAGCGTGGTGGCGATGCTGAGCAAGCGAAATGCCGGATTAAACATCGTTCTGCACCTGCCGCCGCCGCGCCAAGGCTTTGAGTTTGGCGTCGAACCGATCCACGCCATCACGCAGCGTATCGATCTCGCTACCGAACAGGTCGAGCTCCGCCGCCGAAACCAGATCGCGACTTTCTTCCTGCAAATATTCAGCGCTGGACTCGGCCAAACTGTGGGCGCTGTCGTTCACCCAATGCAAAGCCGCACGCAGGTGACGGGCCAACTGCGGCCCGAGCACGCTGCCGAAACGGGCGGCGAAGGCCGCGTCCCAGTCCGGATCAAAACGCTTGCCAAGACGCTCGATGCGACGCAGCAGTTCGGCATCACCAGAAATTTCAACACGCCCCACCGGCAGACTGTGGGCGGCCTCCGGTCGCAGCAGGCCGATCAGGCCGCTCAAAGTGCTGCGCAGGTTCAGATCGCTGCTGGCCGCTTGGGCCGGGCCGACCTTGAGCCGGTTCTGATCCACCCAGAGGCGCAGGGCCCATTCCGGGCCGTTCCATGTCAGCGTGAGCGAGCGGCCGTGCAGCGCGCCGATTTCATTGGGCGACTCCGGGTCGAGCGCCAACGCCTGATTGAGCAGCGTTTCCAGCAACGCGCCCAAGCGTGCTTTGAGCGAACGGGGTTCGGTCGATTCAGTCATGGCGCAGAGTGTACCGGCCGCCGCCAGCGGGCGCCGTAGCGACGATCATCAGCCCTGGCGAAATCGTTGACGTGCGCCGATCCGACCTCTCCCCTAGAATCCAGCCCATGCTGATCATCAACCCGCAACTCCGGATTCCCAACCGGGAGCTCACCGAAAAGTTCATTCGCGCTTCGGGCCCGGGCGGGCAGAACGTCAACAAGGTATCGACAGCGGTGGAACTGCGCTTCGATGCGCGCCGGTCGCCCTCGTTGTCGGAGCCGGTGCGGGTTCGCCTGCTGGCGCTCGCGGACCAGCGCATCACCGAAGAGGGCATGGTCATCATTCAAGCCAGCCGGTTTCGCAGTCAGGAGCAAAACCGGATGGATGCGCGCGAACGGCTGATGGCGCTGATTCTGACGGCGACCCGCGTGCCAAAGAAACGGGTCGCCACCCGGCCCAGCCATGGCGCCAAAGAACGTCGATTGCAGGGCAAGCGCGTGCGCGCCGGGGTCAAGGCCGGCCGCACCCCGGCTTGGGACCACGAATGAGTCCGCCGGTGGTTGGCGAACTGCCCGCCGACGCGCCACACACCGACCACCCGTGGGTGCGCTGCTGGGCCCGCGCCATGTTGCGGCTGTTCGGTTGGAAGTTGATCGGTGATTTTCCGGATCTGCCGAAAATGCTGATCCTGGTGGTGCCGCACAGTTCCGCCTGGGATGTGATCTGGGGCATGCTGATCAAGCTGGCGCTCGGCATGCGGATCGATTTCATGGCCAAGAGCGAGCTGTTCTTTTTTCCGCTCGGCCGGTTTCTGCGCTTGCTCGGTGCGGTGCCGGTGGATCGCCACGCCGCCCATGGCGTGGTCGGCGCCACGGTGCGTCTGCTCAAGTCCAAACCGGTGTGCTGGGTCGCGCTGGCGCCCGAGGGCACCCGACGCGCCTGCCCCAAGTGGCGCAGCGGTTTCTGGCATATCGCGCGGCTCGCCAAGGTGCCGCTGTGTTGCGTCTACATCCATTATCCGGAAAAAGTATTCGGCATCGGCCCAGTGCTGGAAGTGACCAAGGATATGGCCGCCGACATCGAACAACTGCGGGCGATTTTTGCGCCCTACCAAGGCCGCAATCGGCGACGAAATTGATGGCGCTCCATCGGTGGCCAGCCCGACCGTGGGGTCTGGATCTGCGGCAACTGCAGGAGCGATGCTGACGTCGCGATGGCTCAGCAGATCCCCCAATCGCGATGCTTCTCGTCGCTCCCAAACATTGGGCCGCGGTTATCATGCAGCGATGAACGATCCAGTGAGCGCGTTTGCTGCGGGCAACCAGCAGTTTCAGATCGACGGCCCGGCCGGTGCATTGGAAGTCGCCAGCGCGGCACCAGCGGCGTCGCGGCGCCTGGGCACGGCGATCATTTGTCATCCGCATCCGCTGTACGGCGGCAGCATGCAAAACAAAGTGGTCACCACCACCGAGCGCGCGCTGCGGGAACTCGGGCTGGGCACGCTGCGCTTCAATTTTCGCGGCGTCGGTCACTCCGGTGGCAGCTTCGACGATGGCCGTGGCGAGGGCGACGACTTGCTCGCCGTGGCCCACTGGTTGCGCCGTGTGCGCCCCACCGACGCGCTCTGGCTGGCCGGATTCTCGTTCGGTGCCATGGTCTCGATCAGCCGCGCGGTCGAACTGGCACCAGCGCAATTGATCAGCCTGGCGCCGCCGATCGGCCGCTTTGCCTTGCACGCGATCAGCGCGCCCGACTGCCCCTGGCTGGTGATCCAACCCGCGGCCGATGAAGTGGTCGATGCCGCCGCCGTATTTGCCTGGGCCGAGCAACTGGCCGATCGCATCGACCTAGTGCGCTTGAGCGGTAGCTCGCATTTTTTTCATGGCCGCTTGCCCGAGTTGCGCGCCGCCATCCAGGCCGGGGTACGCGCGCCCCTGCCCGAGCTGGAAACCGCGCGCTCTTGAAGCGGCAGACGACGCCGAGTGCCGCCTACGCCAGCGGCGTTGCCGCTGGTCGCTGGTGCAGCGATCCCGCGCAACAGCGGGTGCTGGCCAGTCTGGATCACCTGCATCGCCGCCTGCTGCGGGCGGCGGCGCCGGGCTGGATCGAACGTTGCCGGCGCCGACTGCAGCCGCCGCCACCAGCGCGCGGACTGTATCTGTGGGGCGCGGTCGGTCGCGGCAAAACCCTGCTGATCGATTTGTTGCACGATGCCCTGCCCGAATCGATCACGCTGCGCCTGCACTTTCATCGTTTCATGGGTCGCGTGCACCAGGGTTTGCGCCAACACGCGGGCGAAGCTGACCCGCTGCGCGCGGTCGCCTTGGAGCTGCTGGGCAGCGCGCGGTTACTCTGCCTCGACGAATTTCTGGTGCAGGACATCGGCGACGCGATGATCTTGTCGGAACTGCTTAAACATTTGATCGCGGCCGGTGGCAGCCTGGTCACCACCTCCAACCTGCCGCCGCATCGGCTCTACGAAGGCGGCCTGCAACGCGCCCGCGTGCTGCCAGCCATTGCGCTGCTGCAAGCGCATTGCGAAGTGCTCGAACTCTGCGGGCCCTGCGATTTCCGACTGCGCCGACTGAGCGCAGCGCACACCTGGCACAGCCCGGCCGATGCCGCCGCCGAGGCGCTGCTCGCCGACACCTTCGACCGGCTCGCCCCAGGTTCATTGCGCGCGGGTGATCGGATGATCATCCATGATCGCCCGATTGCATTACACAAACGCGCCGATGGCATCATCTGGTTCCAGTTCGCGGCGATCTGTCTCGGCCCGCGCGCGGTCGCCGACTACATCGAGATCGCGCGCAGCTTCAACACCGTCTGCATTTCGCAAATCCCCATTTTCGGCAGCGACCCGGTCGCCGAAGACGCCGCCAAACGTTTCGTCCATCTGGTCGATGAGTTCTACGACCGCAACGTCAAACTCATCGTCAGCGCCGCCACCGCGCCGACCGAACTGTATCGTGGCCACCGCCACAGCGGCGATTTCGCCCGCACCGCCAGCCGCCTGATCGAAATGCAAAGCACCGAGTACCTGGCCCGGCCGCATCGGGCCGGCTGACCGTGATGGGTACTGCCAGTGCCATCGGCGTTCGGGCAGTCTCGCCAACCTCCGCTTGGCAGCGAGCGCGTTGGCGGTAGATCAGCAGCGGAATTGGCGCGCCCGGAGGGATTCGAACCCCCGACTCCTTCCTTCGGAGGGAAGTACTCTATCCATCTGAGCTACGGGCGCTTTGGGCTGCGGATTGTCGCATAATTTGGCGGCGGTGGTTAGTCAAACGCGGCGCCAACCGCTAACGCTGGGCAGCGCTGGGCAGGTGTTCGATGCGCTGCATTTCGGGGCTGTCGAATAGTTGCGGATGATCGAGCCAATCCAGAATCATCGGATTGGCGTCCTGCCCCCAGAACAATTGTTCGCCGACGATCAGCGTGGGCACCCCAAAGACCCCGCGTTGGATGGCGTGTTCGGTGTTGCTGCGCAGTTGTTCCTTGACCGTGGCGGCGGCGATCAGGGTGCCGAGGTCGGCCACGCCGAATTGCGCCGCGAGCGGGCTCAAGTCGGCGATCTGATCGGCGGAGCGGCCCTGTAGCCAGATGTGATCGAAGATCGCGTCGATGACTTCGGTGCGACTGCCGAGCGCGATCGCCAGCCGCAACGCCGGCAGCGGATTGAACGGATGCGCCGGTGGGCAGCGCAATACCAGGCCCAGCCGTTGCGCCTGCCATTGCACGAAGCGAAAAGTGAAGCGGCGCTTCTCGGGAATTTCCGCTGGGCCTTTGTGGCCATGGTGATCGAGCAGGGCGGCGAACAGGATCGGCACCGCCTGGATGGCGACGCGCGCGCGAATGGCGTCCAGGGTTTTCCATTGCAGATAGGCGTATGGGGAAATGAAATCGAACATCCATTCGCCACGCAGGGTTTGCGGGTGGGTCGGGGCGGCGTTAACGGGCATGGTCAAGGTTCCTTCAAGTGGTGGGCGCGGCCGGCAGCGCTGGCGCCAGCGGCCGGGTCGATTGCACCAGCGCCAAGCCAGCGCTGTCAGCGACCGCGCAAACTTGCGGCCAGGGTGCTGGCGCCGACCACCGCGTCATTTGGTTTCGCCTTGTTTGAGCCGTGCCGCCAGATCGACATAGCCGAGCAGCACGGCGACTTCGTAGGCATTGCGGCCGATGGCGTCTCGGCGCCGGGGATCGGCACCGTGGGCGAGCAGGCAGTCGATGATTTCGCGCAGGCCGTGCATCGCCGCGGCGTGCAGGACACCGACGCCGCGCAAGTTCTGAGCACCAAGATCGGCGCCGCGCGCCAGCAGCAATTTCAGCAGCACCAGTAAACCGGGATTGGTGCTCGGCACACCTGCGTCGGCGCGGCTGCCAAGCAGCAGCAGCAAGGGCGAATCGCCGTGGTGATCGCGAGCATTCAGGTTGCCGCCGGCATCCAGCAGACGTTCGAACACGCGGCGCGCCGGTTCGGCGTCGCTGGCCGCCCAGGCAAATTGCGCGATCACATGCAGCGCGGTATTGCCGATCAGATCCGCCCGCGTGGCATCGGCGCCGCGCACCAACAGCGCCTGCACGATGCTGTCGGCACCGAGCGCGGCGGCGATCATCAGCGGGGTGATGCCGCCGCTGCGGGTTTGATCGACTTCGGCGCCGGCGGCGATCAACCGGGTGACGATGGCATCCTGGTGCGCACTGACGGCCGCGGTCAGTACGGTGGCGCCGCCCGCAGCCGCGCTGCCGACCGCGGCACCCTGCGCCAGCAAGCTCTCGACCAGCGCCGCATGACCGCCGCCGGCAGCTCGCAGCAAGGCGGTGCAGCCCTGCGCATCCTGGGCGTCGATGGCGATGCCAAGCGCCTGCAATTTGCGCACCGCCTCCAGATCACCACACTGGGCGGCGGCGGGCAAATCTTCGTCGCGCAGCGGCCGGGCCGGCAAGCGCCATGGCTGCCAGCGCAACCAGACGCTGAGATCGTGGCGCCCCAGATGCAGGGCCAAACCGAGCGCGGTCTGACCATCGGCGGCGGCGCGTTCCGGGTCGGCACCATAACGCAGCAGGCAGCGCAGCAACGGTTCCGCCCCCGGATGGCGTCCGCTGACCGCCGCCTGCAGCGGCGACTGGCCCCGGGCGTCGGCTTGATTGGGGTCCAGGCCGCGCCGCAAACCCTCGGCCAGCAAGCGCGGCCAGGGGCCACCAGCGGCATGGTGGAGCAAGCTGCGGCGCTGGCCATCGCTGGCGAACAGATCGGCGCCGCGTTCGATCATGTCCAGCGCGATGGCTTCGACATGGGCGCGGCGCGCGGCATCGGTCTCGGCCTCGGCGCCGATCAGCAGCGGCAACAAGACGCCACCGCCGGGGGCCGCGCCCGCCTGCAACAGCGTGTCGATGGTCGCCAGTGGCAAGGGGTTGTGGCCAATCGCCAACAGCAACGGTGACTCCGTCCCAGTCAAGACCAGGCCATGGCGCAGCAGCAGCGCCACCGCGTCGGCTTGATCGCGCTCGAGCGCGCTCGGCAGCAAGTCCGCCAGCCGCGCCGGTTCGATCACAGGCGTCAACGCCAGCAACTCGGCGGCGATCGGCAAGCGGCCATGCAGCAAGGCTTCGTTCAACAGCCGCAGGCGCTCGCCTTCGGTGGCGGTGGCGGTGAGCTCGCTGGCCTGCGCTTCCGGCGCCGTCACCGCGACCGCCTCGGGTACCGGCCAGTCTGGCGCCAGCACCAGTACCAACGGCCAGCGCCCGGCCTGTGCTGCCAGTTCCACCGGACGTTTGCCGTCGACATTGCGGGCTTCCGGATCCACGCCGATGCCGAGCAGGGCGCGCACGGTATCGGCATTGGCCTGCCGCGACAGGCAGGCCAGATGCAGCGCGTTGCGGCCCTTGCCATCGACCGCGCTGGCATCGGGCTTGCGGAACACCAGGCGTTGCAACACGCGATTGGCGCCAGCGCGCGCGGCTTCCATCAGCGCGGTAACCCCTTGCGCATCGCGCAGGTTGATATTGGCGCCGGCGGTGATCAGCAGTTCGACGATTTCGCCATGGCCGTGCAGCGCGGCCACATGCAAAGCACTGCGGCCAAGTTTGTCGGTGGCGTGCACATTGGCGCGCGCCTTGAGCAGGCGTTTGATCGGTTGCGGGGCGTCGTCGGCAGCGGCGGCGGCGGCCAGCAACACCGGCAGGCCGCGCGCTGGATCGGTCGCGGCGTGGCGCTCCAACAGCAACTGGATGACCGCATCATTGCTCGCCCGCGCGGCCACGGCGAGCGCGGTCAGGCCATCGCGATTCAACACTTCCAGCGGCGCGCCGGCATCGAGCAGCATCGCTGCGCTGGCCGGGTCTGCGGTCATCGCGGCGTAATGCAGTGGACTGAAACCATCACTATTTTGCACGGTCGGATCGGCGCCGTTGGCGAGCAAGGTAAGCACCGCTTCGGGGCGCCCAACCAAGCTATCGCGCACCGCCAGCAACAGCGGCGTCATCCCGTTCACCGCCAGATTGGGGTCGGCCCGAAATTGCAACAGGCTGCGCAGCATGGCCAAATCGGGCTGGGTGACGGCGCTCATCAACGGCGTGCGCTGATCCCGATCATTGCGGCCGGGCAAGGCATTCGGATCGGCGCCTTGACGCAGCAGCGCCTGCACTTCCGTCAAATTGCCGTGGGCGGCGGCGTTGAGCAAGGTCGCATCGCGTTCCAGTTTGCTGGCGGTGACGGGCAGCGGCGGCAGCGCCGACTCGACGGCTGCCGCTGGCACCGCCGCCAGCGGCAGCAGCGGGGCGGCGGCGGTGGCCGGATCGCTGCTGGTTTCCTCGGCGTCTTCTTCGTCCGACCAGAGCAGACGTTCGGTGCGCCAAAGAATGGTCAAATGCGCCAGTGGGCTAAAACCGAGGGCGTAGATCAACAACACCAGCTCCGGCAATTCGCTCGGAACATGGCCATACAAACCGGCCACCGCCAACGCCGGCACGATCAGCAGCAACAGGCTGATGGTGACCAGAATGCTGCTGCCAAAACTCGGTTCGCGGGCGTCGCCGGTGAGGTGCCAGCCAAACTGGAAAGTGCGCTTGAGCGCCGTGAAAATCCACGAGCCCGAGCGTATTTCTGGATAGGCTTCGTCCCACAGCAAGGCCAGGCCAAACACCGGCCACAACCGGATCAAGGCCATTACGGTCAGCAGAAATCCAGCCGAGAGCAGCACCGCATTCTGCACACTGCCATCGCCAAGCAAGCGCATCATCGGCACGCCGATGGTGACGGCGACCAGCGCCGAATAGAGCGCCAACCAGACCAACAAAACCACGCCGCGACGCAGCACCAAAGCGCGGAAACTGTGCTCCAGCCGATAGCCGAGCGCGGCCGCAAAGCCGGCCGCGAGCAGCGCCTGCGCCAGCAGCAGTAGCGGAAATACCAAAGCATGCTGCACCACCAACGCCACCAGCAAGACCACCGCCCCCGGCACCAAGGTGAGGGCGGACTTTGACCAACTGCCAAGTCGCTGCGTGAGTGAACTCATGGCGGGAAGTATACGAAGCCCGGGGCGGACTGGGCGCAGGCGGCAACCGCCCGCCCGCCGAACCGCCGCCGGGGATCGATCACGCCAGCGCGCGACCGACGATTTCGCTGGTGCCCGGGGATAACTCCGGCAGCGCCGCCAAGCGCTCCAACGCGCCCCGCATCAACGCCTGGCGACCACTTTCCAGGCGCCGCCAACCATTGAATACCGCGACCAGGCGGGCGGCGATCTGCGGATTGATCGGGTCCAGCGTCGCCACCGCATCGGCCAGCAACTGATAACCGCTGCCGTCTGCCGCATGAAAACCCGGCCGATTGCCCCGCGCAAAACCGCCGATCAGGGCGCGCACTTTGTTTGGATTGCGCCAGTGAAATGCCGGATGCGCAAGCAACGCGCGCACCCGTTGCAAACTGCCCGCCTGCGGATTGCTGGCTTGCAGCGCCAGCCATTTGTCGACCAGCAAGGGGTCTTGCGCATGGCTTTGATAAAACTGCTCGGCGATCGCTTCGGCGCCGGGCACAGCGTGATGCAGCAAGGCAACCAGCGCCGCCATCCGTTCGGTCATCGTGCTGGCGGTTTGATATTGCGCGCTGGCGGCGGCCGCGTTGGCCTCGGCATCCGCTGCCATCAACAGTTGCAAAGCACGCCCGCGCAATCGGCGGGCCGCCACCGCTGGCGCCGCATAGCCACCGCTCGCGCTCGCCGAGAGCTGCTGGCGACGCTCGCTCAAACCCGTTGCCAGGCGTCGCCCCAGCCACGCCGACAGCGCCTCGCGCGCCGCGCGCAAGCGCAGCGGATCGAGCGCCAGCAACTGTTCGGCGAGGGTGATTTCGTCGGGCAAATCCAGGCATTCGGCGACCAGTGCCGGGTCGATGGTGGGATCCGCAAGCAGGCGTGCGCAGGCATCGCCAAAGATCGTCAGTGCCGACAGCGACTCCAGCGCCGCGCCCGCGTAGACGTCGTAAATCAAGCGCTCGGCCAGCTTCTGCGCCGCCTCCCAGCGATTGAACGGATCGGCATCATGCGCCAAGCGAAACGCCAGACGCTCGGCCGGCTGCTCGAACTGCAAAGCAACCGGAGCCGAAAAATCCTGCAACAAACTTGCCACCGGTGCGGCGGTAATGCCGACAAACACAAAACTCTGCGCCCGCTCGGTCAACAGCAGCACCCGCACATCGCCGACCGCTGCCGCCTCGTCCGCCAGTTGCAAAGGCCAGGCGACTCCGGCCGCGTTGTATAGCTGCAGCCGCAACGGAATCGGCAATGGCAGCTTGTCGGCCTGCCCCGGTGTCGCCGGCGTGTGCTGACAAAAATCCAGACGATAGCAATGCATGTTCGCGTCGAAATGCTCGGTCACCTGCACCTGCGGCGTGCCGGCCTGGGTATACCAGGGCAGCAGAAACTCCAGATCGCGATCATTGCCATCGGCCATCGCCCGGCGAAAATCATCGACGGTGACCGCCTGGCCGTCGTGGCGTTCGAAATAAAGATCCATGCCGCGCCGAAAGCCGTCCTGGCCGAGCAGCGTGCGATACAGCCGCACCACTTGGGCGCCCTTCTCGTAGACCGTGGCGGTGTAGAAATTGTTGATCTCGGCGTAATGGTCGGGCCGCACCGGATGCGCGAACGGGCCGGCGTCTTCGGGGAACTGCATGGCCCGCAATTGTCGGACCACATCGATGCGCTTGACCGCCCGCGATTGCATGTCGGCAGAAAACTCCTGATCCCGATACACCGTCAGGCCTTCTTTCAACGACAGTTGAAACCAATCGCGACAAGTGATCCGGTTGCCGGTCCAGTTGTGAAAATACTCGTGCGCAACCACCGTCTCGACATAGGCCAGATCGCTATCGGTGGCGGTCGCCAGATCGGCAACGATGGCCTTGGCATTGAAGATATTGAGGCCCTTGTTCTCCATCGCCCCCATGTTGAAATCGAAGGTCGCGACGATGTTGAACACGTCCAGGTCATAACAGCGACCAAACTCGGTCTCGTCCCAGCGCATTGCCCGTTGCAAACTATCCATCGCATGCTGGCAGCGACCGATGGCGGCGTCTTCGGCATAAATCCGCAGCCGCACCGTGCGCCCTTCGCTGGTGCGGAAGTGGTCTTCGATATGCGCCAGACGACCGGCCACCAGCGCGAACAAATACGCGGGCTTCGGCCACGGATCGACCCAGCGCGCGTAGTGCCGACCATCGGCGAGCACGCCACTGGCCTCGGGATTACCGTTGGACAACAACACCGGAAACTGCTCGGCAGCGGCGCGCAGGGTTACCGTAAAGCGCGCCATCACATCCGGGCGATCGGCAAAAAAAGTGATCCGCCGAAAGCCCTCCGCTTCGCATTGGGTAGTCAGAAACGCGCCCGATTGATAGAGGCCTTCGAGGCGACTGTTCTGGGCCGGCGCAATCGCCACCTGGGTGCTGAGCACGCCTGCGGTCGGCGCCTGGGGAATCTCCAGCACGCCCTCGGCAATGGTGTATTCAGCGTCCGCCAGGGCGCGCCCGTCGATGGCAATGGCGAGCAATTCCAGATCCTCGCCGTGCAATCGCAACGGCGATGCGGACGCCGCCGGGTTGCGTCGAAACTTCAGTTCGCTGTGCACCAAGGTGCGCGCAAATGCCAGATCAAAAATCAACGCCACCTGGTCAATCAAGAACGCTGGCGGTTGGTAATCGGCAAGGCGGGTGGTTGCGCGAGCGTGTTGGGTCTTGGTCATCGTCGGGCCTGGAGCGGAGTCGGACCGCCAAGTGTAGTGACTCCGCTCCAGAACACCGAAAACCGAAATACGCCCTCGGCAGACGGCAACGCGCCATGGACGTTTGTTCGCGCTGCTGGAACCGCCCGATTCGGTGCCGGCAACCGGGAGGGCGGATCGCTCTGCGCCTTGGACTCTTGGACTGGGTGGATGAACCGCACGCCGGTCCGAGCTATAATCCCCAAACTACTACCCCGGTGGCTTCTGGCTGACGGGTGCGGGGCCTCCTCTGGAGGCCCTTGCTTTTTCCGGGACCTGAAATTATGCCAGCACCCCCTTACCGCACCATTGTCTATGTGGATGGCTTCAATTTTTACTACGGCGCCGTGAAAGGGACGCCATGGAAATGGCTTGACCCGGCTGCCTTGATCCAGAAAGTGCTTGGACCGAAGAACACACTGGTGAAACTCAAATATTTCACCGCCCGCGTGCAGCCAACGGCTGGCGACCCGGGCGTGCATGTCCGCCAGGATGCCTATTTGACCGCCTTGCAGGCGCATTGCCCCCTGGTTGAACTGTACTTTGGGCACTTTCTGCGACATCGAATTTCGATGGAGCATGCCAATCCACCGCCACCATCGGTTCAGGTCTGGAAAAATGAGGAAAAAGGCTCCGACGTAAATCTTGCCCTGCATGTGCTCAACGACTCATGGCTAGACGCCTATGACTGTGCGGTCGTTGTGTCCAACGACTCCGATCTGGCGGAGTCGTTAAGGTTGGTGAAGGCCCAGCACAACAAGGTCATTGGCGTGGTAACGCCCGGCGCACCGACGCGCAAGACATCCTGGCAGCTCAAGCAACACGCGGATTTCGTCAAACCCATCCGTACCTGGATGCTGGAAACGAGCCAGCTTCCCAATCCGATACCGGGCAGCGCTATTCGCAAACCGGCGAATTGGTAATCAAACTTCAAGTCGTCGCTTCTGCCACCGGCGTATTCGACACGATCTGCACCACATCGCCCCCACCGAAACCCCATACCAGCGTCCACGGCGACGACTCGAAAATCAGCTTGCGGATGACGGCTAATTTCGCTTGGTGCCGCACGAGGCCGGTAGTCGCTTGCACCATGAACAAGTCGCTGCCGGGGAGCTGGCGCGTGAACGCCAGCGCCGCTGCACTCCCAAACGCCGCGACTTTTGGCAGCGCTGGCGCGAGCACTCGGCCCCGCGATCAGGAAAAACGACACCGATAATGCGCGCTGCTACGCCGCGCTTCCGCAACTTGGCAATGCATTGTAAATTGCAGCGTTCGCCCCGGCCGTTACCTGGATGCCGCGCCATGCTGCTGATGATCGACAATTACGACAGCTTTACCTACAACCTGGTGCAGTACCTGGGTGAGTTGGGCGAGGACGTGCGGGTCTTTCGCAACGACGCTCTGACGGTCGATCAAGTGGTCGCGCTGAAGCCGGAACGGGTGGTGATTTCGCCGGGGCCGTGCACGCCCAACGAGGCGGGAATTTCGCTGGCGTTGATCCAACGGCTGGCGGGCAGTGTGCCGATCCTCGGCGTCTGTCTCGGCCATCAAAGCATCGGTCAGGCCTTTGGCGGGCACGTGGTGCGGGCGCGCACGCTGATGCACGGCAAGACGTCGATGATCCATCACCACAATCAGGGGCTGTTTCTGCAATTGCCCAATCCGTTCGAGGCGACCCGCTATCACTCGCTGGTGGTCGAACGGTCGAGCTTGCCGGATTGTCTGGAGATGACCGCCTGGACCGAACACGCCGACGGCAGCATCGACGAGATCATGGGCTTGCGTCATCGCACGCTGGCGGTGGCGGGCGTGCAGTTTCATCCGGAGTCGATCCTGACCCGCTGTGGCCACGACCTGCTGCGCAATTTCTTGACCGAATTGCCGCGCGCGGCTTGAGCGTCGCTGCCGATGAGCCTGATCGCCGCATTGAATCAACTGGTCTCACACCAGGACTTGAGCGCTGACGCGGCAGAAGCCGCGATGCGCGAGATCATGGCGGGCACGGCAACGCCGGTGCAGATCGGCGCCTATTTGATCG
>PEUI01000028.1:2287-6737 GCA_002785585.1 Lysobacterales bacterium CG02_land_8_20_14_3_00_62_12 | reverse complement strand
TCGCGCTCAGGATGAAGGGCGAGACCGTCACCGAGATCGCCGCCAGTGCCCGCGTCATGCGCGCGCTGGCCGAGCCGGTGCTGCTGCCGCGCGAACATTTGGTGGATATCGTTGGCACCGGTGGTGATGGCGCGTCCACTTTCAACGTCTCCACCGCCGCCAGTTTTGTCGCCGCCGCCGCCGGCGCGCGGGTGGCCAAGCACGGCAATCGTTCGGTGTCGTCGAAATCCGGTAGCGCCGATGTGCTGGAAGCCGCCGGCGTCCGGCTCGATTTGACGCCAGCGCAAGTTGCCCATTGCGTGCAAACCCTGGGCATCGGCTTCATGTTTGCGCCGCGCCACCACGGCGCCATGAAACACGCGGTGCTGCCACGGCGCGAGCTTGGCCTGCGCACGATGTTCAATCTGCTCGGCCCGTTGACCAATCCGGCGCAGGCACCGTGCCAGCTGTTGGGGGTATTTGATCGCTGTTGGTTGCGGCCGTTGGCCGAAGTCATGCGCGAACTCGGCAGCGAACAGGTGCTGGTGGTGCACGCCGAAGACGGCCTCGACGAGTTCTCGATTGCCGCCGCCACCCAGGTCGCCGAATTGCGCAACGGGACGATCACCGAATATCGAATCGACCCGCGCGATTTGGGTATCGCGCTCGGCAGCCTCGACACTTTGCGCGTGCAAAATGCCGACGAGAGTTTGCGGTTGCTGCGCGCGGCGCTGTCCGGCACGCTGGGTCCGGCGCGCGATATCGTGGCGATCAATGCCGGTGCCGCGCTGTATGTTTGCGGGCGCACCGCCAGCATTGCCGAAGGCGTCGCTTTGGCCATTGCCGTGATCGCGAGCGGGCAGGCCGAGCAACGCCTGGAGGCGTTCATTGCGCTGACCCAAGTGTTGGGCAACAGCGCGCCCACCCCCACTGCCCCGCCAGCGAGCCGCTGATGCCCTGTCCATTCGCCAGCACCCCAGCACCGCCTTATTACGCGGTGATTTTTGCGGCGCAACGCCGCGCCGGCGCCGATGCCGGCTATGCCCAGACCGCCGCACGCATGGCCCAATTGGCCACAGCGCAACCCGGCTATCTGGGGGTAGTGTCAAGCCGCGACGCCGACGGCTTTGGCATCACCGTGTCGTATTGGCGCGATGCCGAGTCGATCCGTGCCTGGCGCGAGCAGATCGAACATGCCCGCGCCCGGGCACGCGGCCGCGAGTGCTGGTATACCCACTATCAGCTGCGCGTGGCCCGCGTCGAACGGGCTTACGATTGGGCCGCAGCGGCACCACCGGAAGACCTGCCATGACCGACATCCTGAGAAAGATTTTGCGGCGCAAAGCCGAAGAAGTGCACGCCCGTTCGAGTGCCCGGCCACTGGCGCAGATGCGCGCCCTGGCGGCCGCGGCCGACCCGCCACGCGGATTTGGTGAAGCCATCGAGCAAGCGATCAACGCCAAGCGGCCGGCGGTCATCGCCGAAGTCAAAAAAGCGTCGCCGAGCCAAGGCGTGATTCGTCCGCATTTCGACGCCGCCGCGATTGCGCGCAGCTATCAAGCCGGTGGTGCCAGTTGTTTGTCGGTGCTGACCGATACCGATTTTTTTCAGGGCCACGATGAATACCTCCGGCTCGCTCGCGGCGCCTGCACGCTGCCGGTGCTGCGCAAGGATTTCATCATCGACGCCTACCAGCTCTTTGAAGCGCGGGCGCTCGGTGCCGATTGCATCTTGCTGATTGTCGCCGCGCTCGGTGACGCCAGCCTGCAGGAGTTTGCCGATCTCGGCATGGCGCTCGGCATGGACGTGTTGGTCGAAGCCCACAACGCCGAAGAGCTCGAACGCGCACTGGCGACGTCGGCAACCTTGATCGGCATCAACAATCGCAATTTGCGCACCTTCGAAACCAACTTGGAAACGACCCTGGGCCTGCACGACCGGATTCCCGCAGACCGCATTCTGGTCAGCGAAAGCGGCATCCACAGCGGCGCCGATGTAAAGCGCCTGCGGACTGCTGGCGTACACAGTTTTCTGGTCGGTGAAGCCTTCATGCGCGCCGACGATCCGGGCCGGGCGCTGCACGAACTGTTTTTTGGTTGAGTCCGCCGCCTGCGGACTGTGGTCAGCGTTCTGCTGCTGCCACCCTTGGGTCTTTCCACCGTTTGAGGATTCGTCGTGCGCCAACCGATCCCCCTGCCCGATTACGCGTTTGCGCCGCACTATTTCACCCACGCCCATGGCCATCGGCAACACTATGTCGATGTCGGCTCCGGCGCGCCGGTGCTGATGCTGCATGGCAATCCATCGTGGAGCTATTATTTTCGGCACCTGATCCACGCGCTCAAGGCGAACTATCGCTGCGTCGTGCCCGATCACATCGGCATGGGTCTTTCCGACAAACCGCCGGCCAGCGCTTACGACTATCACTTGGCCCAGCGCGTCGCCGATCTGGACGCCTTGCTCAGCCAGTTGATCGCGCAGGGCGCGCCGAGCCAGGGCTGGACCCTGATTCTGCACGACTGGGGCGGCATGATCGGCATGGCCTACGCCGTGCGTCACCCAGAGCGCATTGCGCGACTGGTGATTTTGAACACCGGCGCGTTTCCCAATCCGAAGGCGCTGAAACTGCCGTTCGCCCTGAAACTGGTGCGCGATTCCTGGCTCGGGCGGGTACTGGTCACCCGCTGCAATGCGTTCGCCTGGGGCGCCAGTCGGTTCGGCGTCAAACGCGCCCTGCGACCCAGCGAACGCGCCGCCTTGTTGTCGCCCTACGACAGTCCGGCGCATCGCATCGCCACGCTGAAGTTTGTCCAGGACATTCCGCTCACGCCAGCCGACCGTGGCTACGACTTGGTGCAGCAGACCGGCGCTGAGCTCGGCCAGTTCGCCGACCGACCGGCGATTATTTTCTGGGGCCTCAGAGATTTTGTCTTCGACCGCAGCTTTCTCGAAGTCTGGCGCCAGAAGTTGCCGCGAGCGGAAGTACACGAGTACGCCGACGCCGGTCACTACGTGCTCGAAGACGCGCACGAGCGGATTGTTCCCGAACTGCAACGCTTTCTTGCCGAGTCCTAGAGCCGCGTTGCCGAGCCGACCGACACCGGCGCAACGCTCGATTCAGTCGGCGACGTGGATTCACGGACGCCAACGCGCTGGCTACACTGTGCCGATGTTGACCAGGACCCAGGCATGATCGAGAAAAGCGAAATCGTCACCAATTGGCTGCCGCGTTACACCGGGGTGCCGTTGGATGAGTTTGGCGAACACATTTTGCTGACCAACTTTGGTCAGTATCTGGATGTTTTTGTGCGCTTGATGGAAGGCGGCGAAATCAAGGGCCGGGATCGACCGATGCAGTCGGTCACGGTCGACGGCGTCACCCTGATCAACTTTGGCATGGGCAGCGCCAATGCCGCCACGGTGATGGACTTGTTGTCGGCGATCGCGCCCAAGGCAGCGCTGTTCCTCGGCAAGTGTGGCGGGCTCAAACGCAAGAACGAGATCGGCGATCTGGTGTTGCCGATCGCCGCCATTCGCGGCGAAGGCACCTCCAACGATTACTTGCTGCCCGAGGTACCGGCGCTACCGGCGTTCAGTCTGCAACGCGCGGTGTCGACGATGATCCGCGATCTCGACCACGACTATTGGACCGGCACCGTGTACACCACCAATCGCCGCGTCTGGGAACACGACGAAGCGTTCAAGGAATATCTGCGCAAGACCCGCGCGATGGCGATCGATATGGAAACCGCCACCATCTTTGCGACCGGATTTGCCAACAGCATTCCGACCGGGGCGTTGCTGCTGGTCAGCGATCAACCGATGATTCCGGAGGGCGTGAAGACCGAGATTTCGGACAAAAAAGTGACCGCCGAATTTGTCGATCGCCACGTTCGCATCGGCATCGAGGCATTGCGCCTGATCCGGCGTCACGGCAAGAGTGTCAAGCATCTGCGCTTTGACGAATGAGCCAGCGGCTGGCGTCCGCGATCACCCAAGCAAGTGGGCCAAACACGGTGGCCTGGTCGCCATCAGCCAACGGCCAACTGCGGTGGATCAGAAACCGAGTTGCAACAGAATCAGCGTCGGCTTGGCGTTCGGATGCTTCGGGTCGGTTTGTACCCGGCACAGAAATCCGCGCTTGGCTTCGTTGGTCAGGCCCTTGTCGACGACCACCGTGGACTCGATGAATTTGATGCCCTCGGCATCGTCTTTGATCGCCGCCGCCCAGGTTTTTTTGTCGAGCTCCAAAGACTGCCCAGCCAGTTGCTCCTGCAACGCCACCACACAAACATCCACCACCGCGTTGCCGCCGCCGCAGGCCGCAAGCAGCAAGGTCGGAACCAACCACAGGCTGCCGCTCATCACTTTGCGCAAGATTGCTGTCCACATGATTCGTGCCCCCTCGATGTGTGCAAACGCAATCTAGCGCAATCAACCCAATCTCTCAATGCGCGCTGGCCGGCGTCAC
>PEUI01000028.1:0-2225 GCA_002785585.1 Lysobacterales bacterium CG02_land_8_20_14_3_00_62_12 | reverse complement strand
GGCCAATGGTCGGATCATCGTCGGCAGTGGCGGGCAACTGGCCTACGTCGCCAGATTCGGTTTCTGCGGTGTCGATACCTTCACCTACACCATTCGTGATGCCCAGGGGCTGATGGCCAGCGCGGTGGTCACCATCAACGTGCTCGACTAGGGCGCGCCTGCTCGCAGCCGGTCGGCGTCAGTCCGACCGGCGCTGGCGTTGCGCCAAACTGACCAGCGCCGACCCAGCGATCACCAGTCCCGCGCCGAGCCAGCCCAGCCACTCGATCTGTTCGGCCGCGATCAGGCCCGGCGCCAGCAAATGGCAAAACCAGACCGCAGCCACGCACAGGATCGGGGTCAAGGCCAGAATGATGCCAACGCGTGAGGCTTCCCAATGGGCGAGCGCTTCGGCAAAGGCGCCATAAGCTCCAATGGTGTTGATGCAGCAAAACGCCAGCGTCGATGCGTGCAGCAAGTCCAGTTGCAACAGCCGCGACGGCTGTGCCAACGGCAGCAACAGCAGTGCCGCCATGCTGTAGATAAACAGCAGCAACAACATCGACCCGAGATGGTTGAGCAGTTGTTTTTGCAGCAGCGCGTATCCCGCCCAAACCACCGCCGCCGCCATCACGATGGCGACGCCGAGCGCGTAGTGACTGGCAATGCCTTGGGTCTGCCGCGATTGATCCACGGCAAAACCGATCAGGCCGATGGCGACCAAACCCAGGCCCAGCCATTGCGCCGCCGAGAAGCTTTCGCGGAAGATCAGAATGCCGCCCAACGCCATCAGCAGCGGCGAAGCCTGGATCAACAGTTGGGCGTTGGCCGGGGTGGTGTACTGGAGACCGAACAGATAGCCGACAAAATTGCCGGTCAATAACAAGGCCGCTGCCAGCATCATCCACCAGACGCGCGCCGGTTGCCCGCGAAAACCGCCCAAGCGATGCCGATACAACGCCCACCCCAGCAAGGCCAGCGCCGCCGTCAAAAAGCGAAACCAGGTGATGGTCCAGGCGTCGAGCTCGGCCAGCGTGATTTTCAAAGCAATCGGCAACGTCGACCAGAAGCCGGCGGTAACCAACGCCAGCAACAGGCCCAAACGCCAACGCCCTGAAGTTTGATGAAGTGCCATCGGCTTAAGTGGGCCATGCTGAGGAATCGGCAGCGACACCACCGACGCGATGGCGACTGCACAAAGTCGCTGAGGCTAACATGAAGCCCCGCTCTCCCGGCCGCTCTGCCGCGAGCGGGAGCGAGGCGCACAGCAGAGCCCCTCCCCCGCTTGCGGGGGAGGGGCTGGGGAGAGGGGCTTTGGACTTTGTCGTTTGACGGCAGATAGATCCTGAAAGCAAGATCAACCGCCCCGCCCTCCCGGCCGCTCTGCCGCGAGCGGGAGAGCGACGCACAGCAGAGCCGGTCACCCAATTCAACGTTGTCGATTCGGCAGGATCGATGCCGGAGCAGCCGATCGGCGTCGCTGCCCACTGGCGGCGGCCGGCGAATTCGGCTTAAGCCGCAATTCACCCGCGGCGACCCACACTCAACACCAGTCAACCGGAGAGTGTCATGAAACGCTGGCTTGGTTTGTTGCTGCTTACCGCCGTGTCCGGATGCACCACTTACGAGGGCTATGGTTACCGCGACGACGGCTACTACGATGACCGTTACTACGACGGCCCCGGCTACTATCGCGGATCGCCGCGCAACGACTATCACGGCTACGGCTACGGCTACGGCTACGGCTACGACAGTTACGGTTATGACGGTTACGGCGGCTATCCGGATTACGTGCTCTGGTCGGGTTACTACTCGGTGCTGTGGCCGGTGTATCGCGGCTACTACGATCCGTTCTACAGCCCGGGTTTTTTCTACGGGGTGACCTGGTATCCGCGCAGCTACTTCGGTCTGCACTACAGCGCCTACGCCTGGCCCTACTACCAGCCCTATGCGCCCTATCGCTACAGCTATCAAGACGCCTATTTCGACCATTGGGGTCAGCGCCGCGGTGACGCTTATGATCGCCGCGATCGGCGCGGCAACATCGATCCGAGCCGCTATCGCTTTGGCAGCGCCCGCAACGAGGCCGAGCGCCTGGCCAATGACCAAGCCGCACGCCGTTTGCCGGGCGCCGCACGACCGGGCGCGCAGTTTCAGCCCTACGCGGCACGGCGCCAGTTGACGCCCTCGGTACCGGGATTTGATACGCGCCCGGCCGACCAGCGCCTGCGCCCGGCAACGCGTGA
>PEUI01000120.1 GCA_002785585.1 Lysobacterales bacterium CG02_land_8_20_14_3_00_62_12 | reverse complement strand
CAGCGTAAGCGACGCAATGGTTCGCCCCGCTATCCAGATCCCCACCTCGACCCGTCGCAGCGTGCTCGGCAGCGCGGCTGGCGTTAGCGCAACCCTACCGGTCAAGCTGCTGGCACTGCCACCGGGCACACGGGCACTGTGGTACGAAAGCGAAAGCGGCGTACCGGCAATCGGCACGAATTCGCCCAGGCGCGCGTTGTCCAGATCGATGACACTGCCAGGCGCATTGCAAGATTTCGGTTCGTCTTCGGCACTGTTGCCATCGCTGGGTGGCCCGGGATTGTCGGCTTCGATGTCAGGGCCGGGATTGACATCGGGATCGGTATCGCCGTTGGCATCGGGGCTCGGGGGCTGGGTCGGCTCGACAATTGGCCGCACTGGAATATAGGGAAAGTTACCATCCAAGGGCGAAAAATGCCTGATTTGCGTCCGCCAAAGCTCCTGCCCCGCCGCATACAGCGCGGCCAGGCGGGTCAGCTCGGCGAAGTCGATTCCCAGTTCGTCCAGCGCGGTTTGATCGGCGGCGGTGCCGCTGCCGTCGACATCCAGTTCGACGGTGAGTCCGGTGTTGGCCAGAATCTTGATGACGCGGCCATTGTCCGAGGGCAGCCAACTGCCGTAGATGTAGTCGTAGTAGCCGACCGGGATTTCCGTGCCGACCGGGAAGTTGAGGAAGTTTTCGAAGTAGTAGCTGATCGGCTGGCTGAACTCCACGCTGCGCGCGCCCTGGGCGACGGCTTCGTCGGCGCTGAGTTCCACCGCGTAGGTGTAGCCGCTGGTTTCCGGCAGGCTGGCCGGCATCCGCGCCGGGCCACCGGGACCAACGGTGAACTCGGTGGCGCGCAGGGTGAGCGTGCTGACCGGGACGCTGCTGCCATCGGCGCGACGGAGGCTCGCCTCGGTGCCGGGTGGCACGATCAGGGTGGCGGTGCGGCTGCCATCGGCGTCGCTGATGGTGCTGGCGCGATGCACCTGCTGGCCGCTGACGGCGCTGAAATTGACGACGGTGGCGGCGCTGTCGAAGGCGATCAGGGTGACGTCATCGAGCACCACCCAATCTTTCCACGGCGTGAGCTCGGTGCGCTGGGCGTGGATGAAGCCGGTTTTCTGGAAATCGAGGGTGACATCGCCACCGCCGTTGATGCGGAAATCGTAGGCGCCATCATTGCGGCTATAGGTGTAACCGTATTCCGGGTGATTGAGTGAGCGCACCAGCACGCCGGGCAGCGGCTGGCCGTTTTCGTCATGGATGATGCCGCGCATCACCGCGACCCGGTAGGGCTGAAACGCCGAGGACGGCGCTTCGCGCTGGATCGCATTCGGGCCCGTGGTCAAGAACTCGGTGGCGACGCTGAAGTCGGTGATCACGGTGGGATCGAGCGGCGGTGCCACGCTGGCTGGATCGGGCGGCGTAAACGGGACGATGCAGGCCGCGTCGAGCACGCCGTCGTCGTCTACATCTTGCGCCGCTTGACACGGCTGCGATTCGCCTTCTTCGAAGCTGCTGATGAAAAACGTGTCACTGGC
>PEUI01000077.1 GCA_002785585.1 Lysobacterales bacterium CG02_land_8_20_14_3_00_62_12 | reverse complement strand
GCGGGTCGTTGTTGAAATCGATCGACACCAGCGGCTTTTGGTTGATGCCGAGAATGCCCTTGAGCGGGCCATTGGCGGCGGCCAGCACGGCGGCATCGATTTCTTCTTTGCTGGTGGCGCGGGCGGCGACAAAAGTCAGATCGACGATCGACACATTGATCGTCGGCACGCGCATGGCAAAGCCGTCGAGTTTGCCGTTGAGCGCCGGCAACACCAGACCGACCGCCGCAGCAGCGCCGGTCTTGGTCGGGATCTGGCTCATCGTCGCCGAGCGCGCCCGCCGCAGGTCGCTGTGATAGACATCGGTCAATACCTGATCGTTGGTGTAGGCGTGGATCGTGGTCATCAGCCCATGGACGATACCGATCTTGTCGTGGAGCACTTTCGCCAGCGGCGCCAGGCAGTTGGTGGTGCAAGACGCATTCGAGATCACCGTGTGCTCGGGCTTGAGCTGGTCGTGGTTGACACCATAGACGAAGGTGCCATCGACGTCCTTGTCACCGGGCGCGGAGATGATGACCTTTTTGGCACCGCCGACCAGATGCGCGCTGGCTTTGGCCTTGCTGGTGAACAAGCCGGTGCATTCCAACACCACATCGACATCGTGCGCACCCCAGGGCAACTCGGCCGGATTGCGTACCGCAAACACTTTGATGTGGTCGCCGTGCACGACCAAATTGCCGCCTTCAACGCCGACATCGTGCGGAAACTTGCCGTGCGCGGTGTCGTACTGGGTGAGGTGGGCATTGGTTTCGGCATCGCCCAGATCGTTGATCGCCACTATCTTGATCTGGTGATTGCGATTGCTCTCGTAGAGCGCACGCAAAACGTTGCGGCCGATACGGCCATAGCCGTTGATGGCGACGCGGATAGTCATCGGTTTGCTCCTGGTTCGAAGGGAATGGACAAGTTTAGCCGAAGCTGGCGGCATCTCGGCACGCTGATGGGTCACCCGAGCGCTGGCGGCGGGTGCCGCGTGGCCGCTATTCGTGCACAAAACGCGGCAGCCACAACGTGAGCTGGCGCAGGCGCGCGGTGGCGTCGGTGAGTTCGAGGATCTGTTGGCGCTCGTCCAATGGGATCGGCAAGCGATCGGCGAGCCGATAGCTCACCCAGGCGGCATCATCGAAACAGGCCTTGTCGGCGGCGGCCAGTTCGCCATCCTCGTTGTCGGCAAGGCGATTGAGGATGGTCACCAGCAGGGCATATTCAGCGGCCACCGGTTCGCTGATCTCGGCCGGCCAGTACTGCACCCGCGCCCGCAGCAAACCGTTGGGGCGATAACTCAGGTCGTTGGCGGCGAACCGGCGCCCGCCCTGCACGGTGATCCCGAGTAAGCCATCGGGCAGCGTGCCAAAATCGATAATCCGCGCCTCGGTGCCGATGCGGGCGGGCTCGGTCGGGGTTTGGCCTTCTAATGCCTGCAGCAACAGGCAAATGCCGAAGCCGGTGCCTTGGCGCATGCTGTCGCGGATCAGATCTAAGTAACGCTGTTCGAAAATCCGCAGTTCCAGCCGACTACCGGGG
>PEUI01000246.1:0-7530 GCA_002785585.1 Lysobacterales bacterium CG02_land_8_20_14_3_00_62_12 | reverse complement strand
CTTTTCGCCCTTATTAACAAGGAGCTAAATACCGTGAATCAGGAACAGCGACGCAAGATAGCAATGGCATCAGGCGGTGTGCTTGTTGTTGTCGGAATGTTGGTATTTTTCTTTGTCAACGACGTGGAAAGTGTGACGCGCCTACCCATTGAATTGCGTGTGATCGCCGCGTTGGTGGGCACTGCGGTGTGCTTGGTCGCCGGCCGTCACTATTTAGGCCAGCACAAGTTAATGAATGCAAATGTCGAAAAATAAGATTTTCATGTTCTCGATGATCGCTGACTATCACTCCTTGATAGTCGAGGCAGCACTGCGGACGCGCGGAAATGATGTCTTTCGTTTCTGCATCGAGGACTTGCCCAAGCATGCCGACATTGAGTTTCATTATGATCGGACAAGTAGTCGCCTGGCCCTGCATGCAATGGGATCGTCGGTTTTGCTAGACGAGATAGATGTCGTCTGGAACCGTCGATCACGTTGGCCGGTCTTGCCTGCGGCGGTCACTCCAGAGGACCGCGAGTTCTGCGAAAAGCAGCTCAAGCATGTAAAGATGTCACTACAAAATTTGTTCGGCAATGCGTTCTGGGCGAATTCGGAAGTCGCCGGGCGCCACGCAGACGCTAAGCCATTACAACTTCGACTGGCCCCGACGGTCGGGCTCGCGATTCCCGATACGCTTATCAGCAATCGCCCCGAAGCGATACGTGCCTTCCTTCGCAGATATGAGAAGGTTGTCCACAAGCCCCTCGTTGGGCATGTCTGGAGCGAAGACGGTCGATGCTATAGCTCCTACACCTCAAGCGTAAAGTCAGCCGAGCTACCTGCGGATGCCATGTTGCGAGCGGCCCCAGGCATATTTCAGTGTCAAGTGCCGAAAAGCCACGAGGTTAGAGCGCAGTTTCTCGGCGACACATGCTTGGCGATCTCCATTGATTCTTCACGGTTGGACTACGGCGAGTTCGACTGGCGTCGGGCACAGCGATCACTTGGATTCGCCCCGGCGATCCAATTGCCCCCCGCAGTTCATAAGGCATGCAGAGATCTGATGCGCACCTTCGGTATCGTCTGCGGGGCCTTCGATTTCATCGTCACTCCAGAAGGTGAGTGGATCTTTCTAGAGGTGAACGAGGGCGGGCAGTTCCTTTTCCTGGAGACGCTGTCTCCCGGAATTCCCGTATTGGATGCATATTGCTCATTCTTAGAATCAATGGATCCGGAGTTCCGTTACCAAGAACCATTGCATCCCATGCGCCTTGCGGATATGTCGAAGACCTTACCGGCCGAGCTTGCTTTATCTGCGGACCAGTTGCTCCGTCAAGAAGATACGGCCATTCGGGAGACCTTATCGTTCAGACAAAGTTAGGGTCCAAAAGTTTGTGCGGGCATGTGCCCATGCAAAACTGCAGCCCAACGAGGCTGCATTCATCAACCAAGGAGAATAGAAATGAATTCTGTAAACGACAATTCTGCAAACAAAAATGACAATCGAGTTCTTGGTCGCCAACTCTCACTTGAAGAGTTGGAGCAGGTGGCTGGAGCCGGTGATTGTGGGTTCTGTGGCAACGCGGTCGACACTTCACCGAACTGCGACAACCTAGAACAGAAATAATATTAGTAGTGAAACGCTGCTGTAGGGAGAAGTGCCATCGGGCTCTCCAGCATGCGTTGTTGCAACGTTTCGCCAGGTAACCTGGCGAAACGTTTTTCCTCCAGGAGATATAACGTGTCAACTACCGTCCTACGCTCTCTCTTCCTGATAGCACTTCTGAGCTATGGCTTTAGTGCTGAGGCACGCTCTCAGGCTAACGGCCTGGGCGGTTATGCAATTGACTTTGTGGCGCTCAACTCCGACAGCGGGAACGCTGACTGCGGGAAGGCACCCAAATCCGCCCCCATATGCCGGGTGCGGGTTGCGCCTGATGTCCACGAAATGGAATTGCTGCTGGCGAGTGGCGAGCACGTTTCTCGTCGAGGCGATTCGCTGATGTTTGTTTATCGCGGCGAGGCCATGCGGGTATGGCTAAGGGGCGGGCTGCAGTACCCACTGTCGCGCGTGGTCGGCACAGACCTGTGGACGATAACATTGCGTGTCGAGAAACTTGACGAGCTGGCGTTCTCCTACACCTTTGCTCCTGGCGATCTCGGGCCGACGGATCTTCCCGAACCAATCGAGTGGCGTGGGCCTCTTGCACCCGCCGGGCCACAGCGGGTAGACGTTTTGCAGGGCACGCTGGTCGAGCGAATTCTCCAAAGCGCCATCCTTCAGGACACGCGGTCACTCTCGATCTATGAACCGCCGGCTGTGGCACAGCGGCCGCTTGTGGGAGTTGTTTACGCGGCCGATGGCAAGAGCGTCGAACGATTCGCAAAAGTTGTCGAGCCGCTGATTATTTCCGGGAGCTTGCCGCGCTTTGTTCTGGTCGGCATACACGCAGCACAGGGACAGCGGCGCTCGTACGAGTACGTGTTCGGATTGAAGCGTGACAATGCGGCGTTCCTTGCCCATGAGCAGTTCTTGATGGAAGAGGTTATGCCACTGGTCGAGCGGTCCTATGCTGTCCCGAGAACCGCAGCGAGCCGTACACTGCTCGGATACTCGAATGGTGCTGATTGGGCTGTCGCAACCGCGTTACGAAACCCCCGGGCTTTCAACAATGTCATCGCACTGTCGCCGTCCTGGCCGGCGCCGATTGCGCAGCCTTCGGAAGCGCGCAGGGTCGCATTCTTCATCGGCGCCGGAACGCTTGAACCAAACTTCCATAAAAGCGCCCTTGAGATGAGCGCGCTGTTCAAGGTGCACGGGGTGGTGCACAGGATGCGGCAGGGCCTAAGGGGGCACGACATGACCCAGTGGGAAGGGCTCCTTCCGGAATCGCTCATGTGGACATTTGGGCGTGAGGGCAGAGCTGAGACTGGACCGCTTACCAATCGACCAAGCGCAAGTTTTCATACAGCAGTAACGATGCATTCGGGACCAAAAAAATACTGTAGTGGATTGTTTTAGCCACTTATCCCGCCCCCTTCCTGATTAGTGTCGAACCTCAGCTGGCAGGCGGCGGTCGCGTTGCTCACCTCTCCCATGTTCTTGGGAAGAGGGGCCAGAGGGAGAGGGCAGCTGTTTGCAACAGAAATGCGAAAAACCCCTGCTCCCCGACCCTTGTCCCGCAAAAGCCGCGCGGGAGAGGGGAGCACAGCCAAGCCCAGTACTGCCATCCAACACCTCAGCTGAGGTTCGGCGCTAATCAGGACCCGCTTTGATGGCGGCCCGCTGACCCGACGTATATATTAGTGACCGTGAATATATTTAATTTACGAACAATTCTTCGACTAGGATAAATATATTGTCGTGGTTATAATATTACCTTTTCCTACTCAGGCTGAATGAAACCTATCCTTCAATCTGCGGTCGCCGAATGCGGCCTGGCCTGTCTGGCCATGGTCGCCAGCCACCATGGCCATGCTGCGGGTTTGCGCGAGCTGCGGCAGCGATTTCCGTTGTCGCTTAAGGGCGCCAGTCTGGCGCGGTTGATCGATGTGGCCGGCAAGTTAGGTTTTGCGAGTCGGCCGCTGCGGGTGGAAATCGACGACCTGTCCAAGCTCAAGACGCCGTGCATTCTGCATTGGAACTTGAATCACTTCGTGGTGCTGGCGAAAGCGGACAAATCGCGGGTGAAGATTCTCGACCCAGCGTTTGGTAAGCGCAGCTTGCGTTATGGCGAGGTATCGGCGCATTTCACCGGGGTGGCACTGGAACTGACGCCGACGGCCGCGTTCCAGCCAGCCAAGGCGGTGCCCTCGGTGTCGGCGCGGCAACTGACCGGGCCGGTGAGCGGCTTGTGGCGGGCGCTGGGCTTGATCGGGCTGCTATCGCTGGGCTTGCAGGTGTTCACGGTGCTGGGCCCGTTCTACCTGCAATGGGTGGTCGATCAGGTACTGGTGTCGGCGGATCGTGAGTTGTTGACGGTCATTGGCCTGGGCTTTGGCTTGTTGGTGCTGTTGCAGGTCGGCACCCACCTGCTGCGCGGTTGGGCGGTAGTGTATTTGTCTACCAAGTTGGGTTTGCAGTGGATGGGCAATGTGTTTACCCATCTGCTCAAGTTGCCGCTGGACTTTTTCGAGAAGCGTCATCTGGGCGATGTGGTGTCGCGCATGGGCGCGGTGCAGGCGATCCAGCGCACGCTGACCACCAGCTTCGTCGAGGCGTTCATCGATGGCTTGATGGCGTTGGTAACGCTGGGCATGATGCTGCTGTATAGCTGGAAGCTGGCGCTGGTGACCTTGTTGGCGGTGGCGCTGTACTTGGGTTTGCGCGCGGCGGCGTTTATGCCGGTGCGCGCCGGTACCGAGCAGCAGTTGATCGCGGCGGCACAGCAGCAGAGCCATGTGCTGGAGTCGATCCGCGGCATCCAGTCGATCAAGGTAGCCGGTCGCGAGGACATGCGCCGCGCCGGTTATCTCAATCGCATGCACGAGACGGTCAATAGCGAGCTGTGGCTGGCCAAGCTGGGTCTGGGCTTTTCCACCTCCAGCCAACTGGTGTTCGGCATCGAGCGGGTGGCGGTGGTGTGGATCGGTGCGCGGCTGGCGCTCGACAATATGTTTTCTGTGGGCATGTTGATGGCCTATCTCGCTTACAAGGACCAGTTCGCACAACGCATCGGCGGCCTGATCGACAAGTGGATCGAGTTCCGCATGCTGCGCCTGCATGGCGAGCGTCTTGCCGATATCGTGCTGACGCCGCCGGAGTCGGATGACTCCCACGCATTCGAGGCGCCGCTGCCCACCGATACCCGGATCGAGGTCAGCAAGCTGTCGTTCCGCTATGCCGAGGGCGAACCGTGGGTGCTGAAGGATTGCAGCTTGACGATCAAGCCGGGCGAGGCTGTCGCCATCGTCGGCGCTTCGGGCTGCGGCAAGACCACCCTCGTCAAGCTGATGCTCGGACTGCTGAAGCCAAGCGAAGGCACCATCACGTTCGGCGGTATCGACATCCGCAAGCTGGGGCCGCACAACTACCGGCCGCTAATGGGTGCGGTGATGCAGGACGACCAATTGTTTGCCGGCAGCGTCGCCGACAATATCGCTTTCGGCGATGAAGGCCAAGATGACATACGGATCGAGGCGGCGGCACGGGTGGCCGCAATCCACACCGAGATCACGGCGATGGCGATGGGTTATCACAGTTTGATCGGCGACATGGGCACCAGTCTTTCCGGCGGACAGAAGCAGCGTGTGATCCTGGCGCGGGCTCTGTATCGCAAACCCCGCGTGTTGTTTCTTGACGAAGCCACCAGCCATCTCGACGTCGCCAACGAAAAAGTGGTGAACGATGCCGTGCGCCGTTTGCGTTTGACCAAAATCATCGTGGCACACCGGCCCGAAACCATTGCCTCGGCTGATCGCGTGTTGGTGATGCACGCGGGGCGTATCGTGCAGGAGCTGCGCCCGCAGGCCGGGGCAACTGGCCTGGTCAATCACGAGCACGGGGCGGCAGCGCACAGCGCACCGGCACATCTCCACGCGGTGCAGAGTGTCGGCAGCACCGCGCCGGCATCGGCCTGAGCCATGAGCGAATCCCTGTTCCGTAAAGAGGCGCTGGCGGCGCACGCCAACCAATGGCTGGGCGGTATCTCGCTGGCACAGCCGTTGCGCTTGTGGCTGCTCGCGTTGTCGTGCGCACTGGCTGCGGCCGTGGTGCTTGCCTTCCTCCTATTCGGCCAATACACCCGCCGCTCGCACGTGACTGGACAACTGGTACCCAGCGCCGGGCTGATCACGGTGATGGCGCCGACCACCGGCGTCGTTTCTCGGCTGCTGCCGCAGGAAGGAGACCGCATCGACCTTGATGCGCCGTTGGTGACGATCACGGTGCCTCGCGCATTGGCGTCGGGCGGCGATGCGACGCTGGCGATGGCTGCGCAATTCGACAATCGCCAGCACAGTATCGAGCAGGAGGGGCAATCGCGCGACACCCTGCTCGCCGCGCAAATCGATGGCATCGAAAATCAGTTGGCGGCAGCACGGCGCGAACTGGCGCAGATGGATGCGGAGGTGGCAACGCGCAAGGAACAGGTGCGCATCGCCAGCGGGTTGCTGCAACGCTACCAGCAGCTTTCCGAACAGCGTTTCGTGAGCGAGATGCAGGTCAAGCAAGAGCAGCAGGCGCTGCTGGAACAGGTCGGCAGCCAACAGGCGCTGGAGCGCCAAGCGGGCAGCGTGCGACGGAACATCGCGCAACTGAAACAGACCCGGCGCGAACTCCCGGCCCAGCGACAGCTGCAAGCTGCCGCTGCCGACCGCGACCTGGCGCTGCTGGAACAGGAGCGGGTGCAAGCCGATGCCAATAGCGAATTGTTGATCAAGGCACCTGCGGCAGGACTCATCGCCAACCGCTCAATCAGCGTGGGGCAGGCCGTTCAGATTGGCCAACCCTTGTTCACCCTGCTCCCGGCTGGCGCGAGCTTGCAGGCGCAGTTGCTGGTGCCGAGCCGCGCAATCGGTTTTATCGCGCCCGGCGACACTGTTTTGTTGCGCTACCAAGCGTTCCCTTATCAAAAGTTCGGGCATCACCGTGGCAAGGTTGTGCGTATTTCGCGCAGCGCGCTGGGCGCCAGCGAGGTGAGCGCGCTGGTGGGCGGCAATCAGGCGAGCGAGCCACTCTATCGGGTGCTGGTCGCGCTGGATTCGCAGACGATTACCGCCTACGGCAAGCCCGAGCCGCTACGCCCTGGCATGCTGGTTGATGCGGACATCCTCGGCGAGCGCCGCAAACTTTACGAGTGGGTGTTGGAGCCCTTGTATTCCGTGCGCGGCCTGGGCGGTTGAACCATTGCTCCTTGGAAAAGCTCAGGACACCCATCATTCCGAAATCTCATGGTCTTGCGCTAGCCATCTCTCCTGGTTCGGCCTCTTCCGGAAAAGTGGGTGTCCCATGCCGTCGTCCTCTTCCGGAAAAGTGGGTGTCCCGTGCCGTCGCGGGTACCCAATGTAGCGCCAGGAAACCTCAGCACGATCAACGCCGCCGCGCTCAATGATCGGCCCTTGGCGATGCCTCAGATGGTCGGCAATTGGAATCCGGACGGCAGTGGCGGCATCTACAACAACCATCCCGATAGCCTGAGTTACAGCAGCGTGCTCGGTCGCTGGTCGCTGCGCCAGGAGGATCTGCAGCCGTTCAGCGCGAGCGCTGCGTTCAATCTGTTCGTGCCCGCCCACGGCACCGGCCGTTATCAGCACTTGAACACGCCTGGCAATGTCTCCGGGGCGTTGACCACCCTCAACCAAACCGATCTCAATGGCCACGGCGACGCCATCGTGCTGGCGACCCGCAACCCGGGCAGCGGCACGATCACCGATTTAGCTGCCCCGCTCGCCGTTACTTATTTCGGCCCGAATTGGACGGTGGCACGGCTTGACGGCCTGTCGATGCCAAGCAATGGCGGTTTCAACGTAAGCGTCCGGCCTAGACCATCTTCCGGTCGGCTGCGATCTCTGTTGAACTGGCTTTGGTGTTGGTCGGCGGGGTCCAGT
>PEUI01000373.1 GCA_002785585.1 Lysobacterales bacterium CG02_land_8_20_14_3_00_62_12 | reverse complement strand
GACGCAGGCGGGCGTAAGAACCAGCAAGATGGGTAAGTTATTTCTGCGCGACGCCTAAGCGCAGTCGGCCGCCTCAGCGGTGAAAGCGCAGGTCGCTGGTGTCGATACGATTGGACTCGGGCGGCTCGTTGTTGACCAGGGTCAGGGCGCTGGCTTCCAGATTGCCGGTGCCGAGGTTGATGATGGAACCCAGGGCCGCTGCACTCAGGATCGCTTCGGCGGCGTTCTCTTCAATCGCCACGTCGTGCAGATGCAACTTGCCAAAGTTCAACACCGCCGAGGCCGCGTACAACGAGTCGTAGCGGCGGCTGACGACATTGCCGACGATCCGGGTGCGCTCCAGTTGCAACGTGCCGTAGTTGACCACGGTACCGGCGTCGCGTTGACTGCCGGCCAACTGGTTGTAACTGATCTCGCTATCGCGGATGCGAATACTGCCGTAGTTCTCGACGATGGCCGAGACGGTGCGGGCGACATTATCGACGACCTTCACTCGGTTCAATTGAACCTTGCCGCGATTGACCAAGGCGCCTTCGCTGCCCTCGGCGAGGGTGAGGTCGTTGAGTTGCACCTCGGCACCGGTGGCGATGGCGATCAGCGTGTAGTCGGCATTGGCGTAGCGACGGATTTCGGCGTCGTGGCCGTCGATGCGAATGCTGCCGCGCAGGATCGGCAGTCCGATCTGATGGTCCGGGTCGGCGGCGCTGGCCAGCGTGTACAGCCCGTGTTCGGCCAAATGGATGGTAGTGGGTGTAGCCGCAGCGTTGGCGGCTTCGATTGCGGCGATCAAGCCGGGGGAGTCGCGGTCGGCGATGCGCACTTCGGTGGCGACGGCCAAATCGGCGAGCAACAGGACGGTGAGGGCAAACAGGCAACGTGCAGGCATCGGGGCGTTCCTCGTGGTGGGTGATGGCGCCGACCGACCATGGGACAACTCACTAGAGCAGTGCTTCTATCAGCGTTCTTAGCGTGTCCCGCGCGGCGGGCCACGGCGACCGGGCGGCGGATCGGCTTGTTGCGTGTATTGGTGCGAGTCCATCGGTCCGGTGAATACCGCAGGCGCCCGCGGGCCACGACCGCGACCGGGTGGTTTGCCAGCGTTTCCGGGCCCACGGCGTTTGCCACCAGGCGCCGAAGCGGGACTTGCGCGATTGCCATCGACGCCTTCTTGCGCTCGGTACGAATGCAGGAAACTGGCGGTGTCCAAGGCTTGGCCGGGCGCGGCGCCGCGCCGCGTACCGGGCTTCTGGTAGCGGGGCTTTGGAGCGCCGCCGGGGCGGCGCTTGGCGCCAGCGCGGGGGTTGTCATCGCGCACCCGATCAAACGCCGATAACTCGCGGGCCTCATCTTGGCGATCACTGGTCCAACCGGCACCGCGGGCGTTTTCCGGGCGATATTCGCGGGTGTTGCCGCGCGTTGCCCGGCGCACGCCAAGCACCGCTTGCAGGGTCAGGGTATCGGGTGCATCGCCGAGTCCCGAGGCTTCGCGCAGCGCTTTGACCTGCTCGGCATCGAGCAGACGGTGATGGCCGCGGCGCAACTCTCTGGGCAGTTCGATCATGCCGTAACGGATGCGCTTGAGTCTGGCCACTTGCAGGCCGAGGTGCTCCCACATCCGGCGTACTTCGCGGTTGCGACCTTCCTTCAACACCACGCGGAACCAGCTATGGTTTTCAGCCATCGAGATGACGTGGATCTCGTCGAAATGGGCGGGGCCATCCTCCAGCACGATGCCGGTTTTGAGTTGCGCGATATCGGCTTCGGTGACATGGCCATGCACGCGCACGACGTACTCGCGTTCCAACTCGCGCGACGGATGCATCATCGCGTGGGCCAATTCGCCGTCGGTGCTGAGCAACAGCAAGCCGGTGGTGTTCATATCCAGACGCCCGATGGCAATCCAGCGCGAGCCTTTCAATCGCGGCAGGTGCTCGAACACGGTCTTGCGGCCTTCGGGGTCGTCGGTGGTGGTCAACTCGCCCTCGGGTTTGTGATAGATCAGCACTTGCACTTCTTCGGACGGCGTCGGCACCGCCATGAACGCTTTGCCGTCGAGTTCCACCCGGTCGCCACTGCGCAGACTCGATCCAATCTCGGCGACCTGGCTGTTGACCTTGATGTCGCCAGCGACGATGCGTTCTTCGATCACCCGTCGCGAGCCCAATCCGGCCTGCGCCAGTACCTTTTGCAGGCGTTCTTCGACCACCGGGCCGGCCGCTTGGGCGTTGCGATTGAGCGACAGCGTGCGTCGCGGTTGGGTTTCTTGCTTCATGGGGTTTCCTCTGATTCCGCCTGGCGGACAGGGTGGGCGGAAGACTCTGTTTCGATGGCGTCGGCTGCTGCAGACGCGGTGGTGTCGCTGGCTTCGACGTTGCTTTCGATGGTGGTGCTGGCGAGCGGCGCCGTGGCTTCGTTGACGCTGTTCGCATCCGCATCCGCATCCGCATCCGCATCCGCATCCGCATCCGCATCCGCATCCGCATCCGCATCGGTGGCGGTGGCGGTGGCGGCGTTGCTGAACGGATCTGCCGGCTCCAGCGACTCACCATTCAAGCGCAGCTCCGGCTCAAAATCGCTGATGTCGCGCAGCTCGGCCAGGGCCGGCAATTGGTCCAGACTCTTGAGGCCGAAGTAATCCAGGAACTGCCGGGTGGTGCCGAACAAGGCCGGTCGGCCGGGCACATCGCGGTGCCCAATGACCCGAATCCATTCGCGTTCTTCCAGCGTTTTGATGATGTTGCTGGAGACCGCGACGCCACGAATCTGCTCGATCTCGGCGCGGGTCGCCGGTTGCCGATAAGCAATCAGCGCCAGCGTTTCCAGCAGCGCCCGGGTGTAACGCGGCTGGCGCTCGGTCCACAGTCGGGCGATAAACGGTTGCACGTCTGGGCGTACTTGAAACCGCCAGCCGCTGGCCACTTCGACCAAGGCAATGCCGTGATCGTTGTAGTCCGCCTGCAACAGCTCGATGGCAGCGTGGATGCTATCGACCCCGGGTGGGTGTTCTTCGCCGAACAGATCATTGATCTGGCTGAGGGTCTGCGGCGAACCGGCGGCAAGAATGGCCGCTTCGATGACGCGTTTGAGTTGGGATATTTCCATGGGTCCGTGTTTGAACATTACGGTCGGTCGCGATTCAAGGCGCAATCGCCTTGGTCTTGACGTAAATCGGCGCCAGTGCCACGTCCTGCAAAATATCCAGCAGGCTTTCTTTGGCGAGCTCCAGGATGGCGAGAAAAGTGACGACGACACCGAGCCGCCCTTCCTCCACCAGAAACAGGGAATCGAAGCGGTGAAACTCCAGGTCGGTGAGGGTGGCGAGCACTTGGCTCATACGCTCACGCACCGACAGCGTTTCGCGCTGGACATTGTGCTGCACAAACAAATCGGCGCGTTTGAGGACATCGTGCAAGGCGAGCAGCAGTTCCTTCATTGCTACCGGCGGCGGCACGCGGGTGATATGGCGTTCGCCCGGATCGGCGCTGACCGGAAAAAAATCGCGATCCTGACGTGGCAGCGCATCGATATCTTCGGCCGCTTTCTTGAAGCGCTCGTATTCCTGAAGGCGCCGGATCAGGTCGGCGCGCGGGTCGTCTTCGGCGCCCTCCAAATCGGCCGGACGCGGCAGCAGCATGCGTGATTTGATCTCGGCGAGGATCGCCGCCATCACCAGATATTCGGCGGCCAGCTCCAGCTTCAACTCCTGCATCAGATTGATGTAGTCGATGTACTGGCAGGTGATTGCGTAGATCGGAATATCCAGAATATCCAGGTTTTGCCGACGGATCAGGTACAGCAACAGATCGAGCGGCCCTTCGAAGGACTCCAGAATGACTTCGAGCGCGTCTGGCGGGATATACAGATCCTGCGGCATTTGCAGCAGCGGTTGCCCACGCACCATCGCCAGCGGCATCTCCTGCTGTTGCGGAGGCACTGGGAACACGATCACGTTGTCGGTGGGTAGAGCAGCTTCGCTGTTCATCAAGGGGTGTCGCAAGACATTAAAAAGGGTCGGGCGGTAAACCGCTCAGACCACCACTGCACAGCAACGCCAGCAGGCAGCTTGGCAAGCACCGAAGTGGCGCTCACCGTTACCGAAGAGCCGACCCAATCGCGATGCTTTCGAAGGAAAAATCGGCGTGGCGCTCGAAGGCCACTAGCCGCAAAACCCCGGCGGCTGTCAGTGGGCGGCAAGCTTACGCGGAGACAGCGGCGCTGTCCAGTTCAGAGGACAGAGGACAGAGGACAGAGGACAGAGGTAGGGCAAAAGCGGAGGATGGGCGACAGAGGCAGGGTAGAAGCGGAGTGCGGACAGCGGACAGCGGAGGCAGGTCCGAAGGAGAATGATCGCTGACGGGAACGCTACAGATATTTCAGAATCAAGAGCGGTCTCGGGGGAGCTTGGCAGGGCGGGCATCATCCAGCGCAACGGTCGGGTCAAAGTGGTCCAGCAACAAGTAATCGTCCCAACCATCTTCACTTGAACACATTGCCATTGAGGCATGACGCATGTGGGTAGAAAAGTTGCCAGAGTGGTACAGCCGACTTTGGATAACCTGCCACAACACCTTGGCATTCGGAGTGCCAAAGGTGAAGTTGAAATATGCCCCACGGTCGTTGCCGCTGTCGAAAGCATGATGTTTCACAAGGTTCGTGGCACTTGCGATAGGCTCAAATTCTGCTGTGATCTCGGCCATGTCGATACCAGACGAACGAGCAGGTTGCACTTGAATGGATAGCACCCGCATCTTTGCCCTCCAACGCCTAAGGGCACAGACACCGGTACGATGGCTGTTCCCCTTGAAGGAAGTGCTAGGCCGCTGACCCCAATGGAACTTGCCAACCGGAGAAGACCAAGACTGCAGGATGACAACGCAGCGCAGTAGCGAGCTTCTTGGCGCGCTCAACCCCCAAGTTAACGCGGCCGTTCTCGATGCTGGAGATCGTAGTCTGCGGAATGCCGCACATCGCCGAAAGCTGAGTCTGGCTCAGGCCCTGAAGTTCGCGAAGAATTCGCACGGACTCGCCCGGGGAGACGTCTACTCGTTTCTTGGCGGGGCTGAAGTTGCGCATTTCAGGATCTTCCGTAGTCGTGAGGTGTGACGCGGACCACCTGGACAAGCAAAGCGTCTGCGACGACTTTGTAAATTACGCGCCACTGCTCATTGAGCCTGGACGAGCGAAATCCCTTCCACTTGCCACCGAGGGCCTCGTCGCGGAAGCCTTTGATGGCACGAAGCCCCTGAGTGCCCGACAGACTGGCGATGTCCTTCCATTTCTCGTAGCGCTTGAGGATGTCGATCGGCACGCGACCGGATAGCTCCTTGTCGACATCCCGATGCTCTTCGATTCGCCACATAACTAATTATGCCTAGTACATATATGTATTGTCAATTGGTCAAAACCGGCAGTCGCCTTGGGCGAATAAAAAGCGACTTCCCACATCCTGCGGCTTCGCCTGACACTCGGAAATCTCGGCGGCATTCTGGACAGATCGTATAGACCAGATGGGATCGCATGCACGCAAGCGCCGGTGCGACGGCGTGGGGTGCGAACGATGGACCGCAAAGGTTGGGTAGCCGATAGAATGCAGCGCTTGCCGATGGGCTGTTCAAATCACTATGGACCCGAATAATCCGCAGGCCAGCTTGATGGCCGACGAATCGATGCTGCGCACTTTGGCGGCTCAGGCAGCGGCGATCTGGCCGCAGGAACGCGGTTTGCTGGATCGTTACTGGCTCGCGGCCGACTGCTGCGTGCTCGATGCCGGTTGCGGCAGCGGCGAGTTTGCCTCGCGACTGGCTCGGGCGTATCCGCGGGCGCAAGTCACCGGGGTGGACGTGCTGGCGTCTTCGATTGCGCTGGCTGGCGACCGTTACGCCGCGCTGGCTTCGCACCTGCACTTTGAGCAGGGCGATGCTTTTGCCTTGCGTTTTGCCGACGCCAGTTTTGATCTGGTGGCCTGTCGTCATGTTACCCAGGCGGTGCCGCAGGCAGACCGCCTGCTGGCCGAGTTGGTGCGGGTGACCAGGCCTGGTGGCTGGCTGCACGTCTTGTCGGAGGACTACAGCATGCTGCAGATGATGTCGGGACCACTCGATCCGGATCGCCTGTGGCGTGATGGCCCGGTGCAGTTTGCCGCTGCCACCGGAACCGATGCCCGCATCGGCCGCAAGACTTGGTCGATCCTCAAGCGTTTGGGGCTGGTGGATTTGCGCGTTGATTATGTGATCGTCGATACCTTGCGGGTGGATCGCGAGACTTTTGCCGACATCATGATTGCCTGGCGCGATGGCTACGCCGAATCCCTGGCAGCGCATTCTGCGTTTTCGGCAGCCGAGGTTCGTCAGCATTTCGACGAGATCATCCACAGTATCCGCGACCCCAATGATTATGCGGTCTGGTTTGTGCCGGTGGTCAGTGGTCAACGGCCACTTGCATTGACCGAAAAGTGAGTAGCGCAGGCAGCGTGCGTTGCCGGTAGCGGGTAACTTACCGCGCTAATTCAGTTCACCGGCACGCTTGGCGAATCGCCGCGCTTCAATCGGCGACTGCCGCTGCCACCGATACCGGCACGCCGTTCAGTGCGGCGTTGCCCGAAGCCCCATCCAGCAGTGATGGATCGGTTAGGTCATTGATGCTGACTCCAGCAAGCTGGCCGGCCAGTGTCAGCCGCACGCCAGGTCCAGTATGGCCATAGCCGTGCGGCAGGCTGACCACGCCGGGCATCAGATCAGCGTCGGCGCGCACTTCGGTCACCACCTTGCCGACCTTGGAGCAGACCTGCACGCGCATGCCATCGAGCAAGCCGCGTGCGCGCAAATCGTCGGGATGCATCCATAGCTGATGGCGGGGTTTGCCTTTGATCAGCCGCGCGGCGTTGTGCATCCAGGAGTTGTTGTTGCGCAGTTCGCGGCGACCGATCAGGCGCAGCAGCGTGGGGTCTTCGGTGGCGACGCTGGCGAAGCAGCAGCGGGCGCGTTCGAGTTCTTGCAGCATCAGCGGCGGGGCGCATTCGATGTTGCCGCTGGCGGTTTGCAGACGTCGCAGCAGGCTGGGTTGCAGCGGCCCGAGATCGATGCCGTGCGGCGCGGCGTCGAGGTCGGCCAGGGTCACTCCGGAGGGACCGCGCGCCAGCCCAGCCTGGATCAGTTCACGCGGCGCCGGCAGATCGCGCCATTCGCGCCCGGTTGCCGCCGCCAGAGCACTGGCGAGGCGATTGGCAATTTGCCAGTCGGCACATTCATCGGCGGCTTGCACATGGATCGGCGGGCTGAGCCGCGCATAGCGGCGCACGGCAAAACCGTTGAAGATCAGATCGAAATGCGGCTGACTCAAAAACCAGGCGGGCGGCAAGATCAGATCGGCGTGGCGCGTGGTTTCGTTGATATAAACATCGATGCTGATCATGAAATCGAGCTGGCCGAGGGCCGCGTCCAGACGCTGGCCATTGGGCGTGGACAGCACCGGGTTGCCGGCGACGGTGAGCAACGCGCGAATTTGCCCGGCGCCCGGCGTCTCGATTTCGTCGATCAGCGTGGCGACCGGCAGCTCGCCGGATAACTCTGGCAGCCCGCGCACGCGACTTTTCCAGCGACCGTAACTGCCCGCCTGGGTGCCCGGACCAGTCAGTGGGATCGCCGGTTCGTTGGGCAGACTGCCGCCTTCGGCATCGAGCTGGCCGGCATAGAGATTGACCAGTTGCAGCAACCATTGGGCAAGCGAACCAAAGATCTGTGTGGAGACGCCCATGCGGCCGTAGGCGACTGCGTGGCGCGCCTGCAAGAAATCGGTGGCAATCTTGCGGATGCACTCGGCGCTGATGCCGGTGTGCGCCGCCACCGCCGTGGTATCGATGCTGGCAA
>PEUI01000292.1:260-7640 GCA_002785585.1 Lysobacterales bacterium CG02_land_8_20_14_3_00_62_12 | reverse complement strand
TTGAGCGGGCCGGGCGCAGCTATCGCATTGACAGCGGCTTCATCGTGCACAACCCAGCGCACTACCCGCTGCTGACGCAGATGTTCGCGCAGCTGGGAGTGGCATCGCAGCCGACCACGATGAGTTTCTCGGTGCACAGCGAGGCCAGCGGGCTGGAGTACAACGCGGCCACGCTGGACACGCTGTTCTGCCAGCGCCGCAACCTGCTGTCGCCACGGTTTCTGGGCATGGTGCGCGACCTAGCCCGGTTCTATCGCGAAGCACCGGCGCTGTTGCGGCAGCACGACGATATGACCAGTCTGGGCGACTACCTGCAGCGGCACAACTACGGCGCAGCGTTTCGCGACGAGCACCTGATTCCGATGGCGTCGGCGCTGTGGTCGTCGCCGGCCACGCAGATACTGCAATTTCCGGCACGCTACCTGGTGCAGTTCATGGCCAATCATCAGATGATGCAAATCAGCGACCGCCCGCAGTGGTGTGTGGTGCAAGGCGGCTCGTCGAGCTATGTGGCGGCGCTGCGCGCGCACTGGTCGGTGCGCGAACGGCTGAGCTGCCCGGTGTCCTGCATTCGCCGCCACCACGACGGGGTCGAGGTTGACAGCGCCGCCGGCACCGAGCGTTTCGACCAGATCTTGCTGGCCTGCCATAGCGACCAGGCGCTGGCCTTGCTGGCCGATGCTAGCGAGCGCGAGCACGCCATCCTCGGCGTGATCGGCTATCAGGCCAATGAGACTGTGCTGCACACCGACGCCAGCTTGTTGCCGCGCCGGCGCAAGGCTTGGGCCGCGTGGAACGCGTGGCTGCCGCAGGATCCCGAGGCCGCTTGCACGGTCAGCTACTGCTTGAACCTGTTGCAGAGCATCGACTCGCCCGAACCCTTTGTGGTGACTCTTAACCGCAGCGACGCGATCGACCCGGACAAGGTGCTGGCGCGGATGCGCTATCACCATCCGGTCTACACCCATGCGTCGGTGCGGGCGCAGACGCGCAAGGCCGAGATCCAGGGCGCGCGGCGCACCTGGTTCGCCGGCGCCTATTGGGGCTGGGGTTTTCACGAGGATGGCATGCGCAGCGCGGTGGAAGTCGCCGCGGCGCTGGGCGTGCACTGGCCGCTGGGCAGCACCCAGTCGCCGGTAGTTGAGGAGCGCGGGCAGGAGCTGGCAGCGTGACCGTGATCCTCGCCAGCACGAGACGGCAACTGGCCAGCGCCGTCTACGAGGGGGTGGTGCGTCATCGCCGGCACGCACCACACGCGCACGCGTTCGACTACCGCATGGCCCAACTTTATCTGGATCTCGACGAGCTCGATCAGGTGTTCGCGAAGCGCTGGCTGTGGTCGCACGAGTCCCGCAACATCGCGCAGTTCCGGCGCCGCGATTATCTCGGACCGAGCGAGTTGGCGCTGGCCGATGCGGTGCGCCAGCGCGTCGAACAGGCCACCGGCGAGCGACCGCTCGGGCCGATTCGGCTGCTCACCCATCTGCGCTATGTAGGCCTGGTGTTCAATCCGGTCAGCTTCTACTACTGCTTTGCACAAGACGGCGAGAGCCTGGTGGCGATTGTGGCCGAAATCACCAATACGCCGTGGCAGGAACGCCACGCGTACGTGCTGCCGATCAAGCATGCGCAGGCACACGGTCGTGTCTTTCACTGGACGTTTCCCAAGACCTTTCACGTTTCGCCCTTCATGCCGATGGATTGCGAATACGCTTGGCGTTTCACCGCGCCGGGCGATGACCTGCGGGTGCACATGGACGTGAAGCACAACGGCCAGCGCGCCTTCGACGCCACCCTCGCCCTGCAGCGCCAGCCGTTGAGCAGCGCCTCGCTGGCTCGGGTGTTGTGGCGATATCCACTGATGACTGCCCAAGTGGTGGGAGCGATCCATTGGCAGGCTTTGCGCCTGTGGCTCAAGCGCAATCCGGTGCACGACCATCCGGCACCACATTCCCATCGACCGCAAAACCGCCCTACGTCTTAAAGGATTGCCATGAACGATATCGCCAAGACTGCCGACTATGAGACGCCTGCCTTTGGGGGCTTCGACCGTTTTCTACGCCAGCAGTTGATCGGGCAACTGGCCGGCCTGCGCCATGGCCGGTTGCTGCTGGAAGATAGCTGCGGCCGGGTCGCGCTCGGCGAACCGATCAGCGAACCGACCGATCCGCCAATTCGGCTGCAGGTGTTCGATCCGGTTTTCTACGGCGCAGTCGCCCGCAACGGCAGCGTCGGCGCCGGTGAGTCGTACATTGACGGCCACTGGCACTGCGACAATCTGGTCGGCCTGATCCAGTTGCTGGTGCGCAATCGCGAGCTGCTCGACGGGATGGAAGGCGGATTCGCCCGCCTCGGCGGAATGGCGATGCGCGGCTGGCACGCGTTGCGTCGCAATACGCGCGACGGCAGCCGCCGCAACGTCGCCGCCCACTACGATCTGGGCAACGATTTCTTTCGCCTGTTCCTGTCGCCGGACCTGATGTATTCCTCGGCGATCTGGACCGATCCCGCCGACACCTTGGAGACCGCGTCCGCACGCAAGCTGGAGCGGATCTGCCGCAAGCTCGACCTCGGGCCCAGCGATCGCGTGGTCGAGATCGGCACCGGCTGGGGCGGCTTCGCCCTGTATGCCGCCCAACACTACGGCTGCCATGTCACCACCACCACGATCTCGCGCGAACAACATGCGCTGGCCAGCGAGCGGGTGATGGCGGCCGGACTCAATGATCGCGTCACTCTGCTGCTGGAGGATTATCGCGACCTCGAAGGCCAGTACGACAAGCTGGTCTCGATCGAGATGGTCGAGGCGATTGGTGCCCCGTATCTGGATGTCTATTTCGCCAAACTTGGCTCGCTGCTCAAGGCCGATGGACTGGCCCTGGTGCAGGCGATCACGATCGAGGATCACCGCTACGCGCAGGCGCTGAAGTCGGTCGACTTCATCAAGCGCCACGTGTTTCCCGGCAGCTTCATTCCCTCGGTCAATGCCTTGGTGACGGCGAAGACCCGCGCCAGCGATCTGGCGCTGACCCAACTGGAAGACTTCGGCAGTTCCTACGCGCTGACCCTGAAGGCCTGGCGGCAACGCTTCATGGCGCAGTTGCCGCAGGTGCGGGCGCAGGGCTTCGACGAGCGCTTCATCCGTCTGTGGGAGTTTTACCTGGCCTATTGCGAAGGCGGCTTCCGCGAGCGCTCGATCGGCGTGGCGCAGTTGCTGCTGACCAAGCCCGGTCACCGTCGCGCCGCGTTACCGCACGAGATTGCCGTTGACGGCAGGTTGCCGGCATGAACTTCTGGATCAGTCTGATCGGCTACCAGTTGGTCTGGTTCAGCGCCGTGATCGGCGCCAGCCATGGCCTGATATGGCCGAGCCTGCTGTTGCTGGCGCTCTATGCTGGATGGCAACTGGCTTGCTCGACCGCCCGCGCCACCGATCTGAAGTTGATGCTCGCGGCGCTAGTGCTGGGTTGCCTGCTGGACGGCGGTCTGATTTATTTCGGCCTGGCCAACTATGCCTCTGCTGCGCCGCTGGCTGCGCCGGCACCGCTATGGATTCTGGCCTTGTGGGCGACCTTCGCACTCACCTTCACCCAGTCGCTCAAGTACCTGCAATCACGCCTGTGGCTGGCGCTGGCGCTGGGTGTGGTGGCTGGGCCGATGGCCTACCTGGGTGCCGCCCGGGGCTGGCAGGTGGTGAGCTTTGCGGCCCCGGCGTGGCATGGGTTTTTGTGGCTGGCGCTAGGCTGGGGCATTGCCACGCCCTTGCTCGCGTGGCTCGCCCGATATTGGTCGCAGCCGGCGATCGAGAACCCGCTGCTGCTGCCGGAGCGCGCCGCATGAACCCGTGGTGGCAACTCTTCGCCTTGTGGCTGCTGGCGGCGGCGATGATGACGCTGGGCTGGCAATGGCAACGCCTACGCAGCAATGCCGGCATCGTCGACGTGTTGTGGGCTGCCGGTGTCGGCGGCAGCGCCGTGCTGCTGGCGCTGGCCGGCGCCGGCGCGGGACCACCCCGTGTGTTGCTCGGGCTACTCGGCGGCGTTTGGGGCATTCGTTTGGCACGCCACTTGTGGAAGCGCGTGCGCGGCGAGCTGGAGGACGGCCGCTACCAGAATCTGCGTGGGCACTGGAACGGCAATCAGCTCAAGTTCTTCGCCTTCTTCCAGTTCCAGGCGCTGCTGATCGTCCTGTTCGCGTTGCCGTTCCTGGCGGTGGCACGTAACCCTGATGCGTCCAGCCTGTGGCTGGCAGCGGCACTGGTGATCTGGCTGGTCAGCGTGATCGGCGAGACCATCGCCGATGCGCAACTGGCGCGCTTTCGCGCCGATCCGGCGAACAAGGGCCACACCTGTCGCGCCGGTCTGTGGCGTTATTCGCGTCATCCCAACTACTTTTTCGAGTGGCTGCACTGGTTCGCCTACGTCTGCCTCGCGATCGGCTCGCCGCTCGGCTGGCTGGGGTGGTCGGGGCCGATCGTGATGTTCGTGTTCTTGCGCTGGATCAGCGGCATTCCGTACACCGAAACGCAGGCCGTGCGCAGCCGTGGCGATGACTATCGCGACTACCAACGCAGCACCTCAATGCTGATCCCATGGTTTCCGAAGAGGACGAGACGATGAGACACTCCGCGATCACCACCGCCAAACCCGCGCCGGAACGGGCGGCGTCCGGATTGCTCGGCATGGCCGAGCGCGGCAGCATCCCCGATGCGCTGCTGCGCCAGGGTATCCGTCGTCTGTGTGCGCGGCGCCTGCGCGAAGAGCTGGCGGGTGGGCTCGATGCGCAGGCGGTGCGTTTTGCCGAGCACATCGAGATGCTCAGGCGCAGTCCAGTGGCGATTCACACCGACGCGGCCAATGTGCAGCACTACGAACTGCCGCCGGCGTTCTTTCAGCTGTGCTTGGGCAAGCGGCTGAAATATTCCGGCTGCTTCTACCCGCGTGGCGACGAATCGCTGGATCAGGCCGAGGACGCCATGCTGGCACTGTATGGCGAGCGTGCCGAGCTGGCCGACGGGCAGTCGATCCTGGAGCTGGGCTGCGGCTGGGGCTCGCTGACCCTGTGGATGGCCGAGCGGTATCCGAATGCGCAAATCACGGCAGTTTCCAACTCCAATCAGCAGCGCGAACACATCGAGGCGCAATGCCGCCAGCGCAGCCTGTTCAACGTGAGCGTGATCACCTGCGACGTGAACCAGTTGCAACTGGAGCCGGCCCGATTCGATCGCTGCGTATCGATCGAGATGTTCGAGCACATGCGCAACTACGAGATCTTGCTCGAGCGCATCGCCTGCTGGTTGCGCCCAGGCGGCAAACTGTTCGTGCACATCTTCGCCCACAAGACAGCGATGTATCCGTTCGAAACTGATGGCGACGACAACTGGATGGGCCGGCACTTCTTCACCGGCGGGCTGATGCCGGCATCGGACACATTGCTGTGGTTTCAGTCGGCGCTGAACATCGAGCGGCGCTGGCACATCGATGGCACGCATTATCAGCGCACCGCCAATCACTGGCTCGCCAATCAGGACAGCAACCGCGAGCACGTGATGGAGGAGCTGGCAAGTGCCTATGGGAGCGCATCGGCGCCGTTGTGGTTCCAGCGCTGGCGCATGTTCTGGATGTCCTGCGCAGAACTGTTTGGCTACGCCGACGGCCAGGAATGGCGGGTCGCGCACTACCGCTTCGTGCGGCCTTGATCCTAACGATCCACGGAGGACTCATGAACCCGTTCAAGACCATCCCGCAGCTAACTTGCATCGCGCTGATGATGTCCTCCACTGGCTGCGCCAGCCGGCTGCCGCCGATCACGCCCGTTCCGCACGTTGACCTGCCGCGGTTCATGGGCGACTGGTACGTGATTGCCACCATTCCCACCCGTTTCGAGAAGACTGCCTACAACGCGCTGGAGACTTACACGCTCGAACCCGACGGCGACGTCGCCACCGTATTCCACTTCCGCGACGGTTCGTTCGAGAGTCCGGTCAAGAGCATCCACTCCACCGGCTTGGTCAAACCCGACAGCGGCAACGCGGTGTGGGGTGTGCAGGTGTTCTGGCCGATCAAGGCGCAATACATCGTGGCGTGGCTGGACGAAGACTACAGCCAGACGATCATCGCCCGCGATGCGCGCGACTATGCCTGGATCATGGCGCGCACACCGTTTATTTCGCAGGCCGATTACACGACTTTGCTGGCAAAGGTGGAGGCGCTGGGTTACCCAATGGACAGGATACGCAAGGTGCCGCATTCATGGCCGGCAAGCGACTCCTGAGTGCGCTTTGAACGACAGCCTGACCGGAGGCTGGTGCAGGGTTCGATGCTTGGCGAAGCATGTTGATGCGTAGACCCTATGCGCGGAGACAGCGGATCGCCACGGGCCAGAGCATCGTCAGCCCGGAATTTCAGGTTCGACCAGTGTTGCCAGTTGCGCCAACGACTCCTGCCAACCGAGGTAGCACATTTCGAGCGGGATCGCCTCGGGGATGCCACTTTGGGAAATGCGCAACTCGGTTCCGCACAGCACTGGTTTCAGAGACACGGTTACTTCCAGAACGCCGGGGAGGTTCGGGTCATCGAACTTGTCCGTGTAGCGAATCCGCTGGTTCGGTATCAATTCAAGATACTCGCCGCCGAAGGCGTGGCCGTTGCCACTTGTTGATCTCGGACGTGTTGATCTCGGACACCCACTCTTTGGAGGGGCATAAAATTGGGTGTCCTGCGCTTTCTGCGCTCTCATTTTTGAGCCGCGCAAGGGTCGAAAAACCATGGCACTGGTCACTTTCTTCGTGCGAAGAGCAAAGAAGTCATGCCCCCCCTCAAAGGGGCGAACTTGGGACACCCACAAATCTTCTAATCTCATTCATAGTTCACGCTCACAACACGCGTGCCCGACATTCACGCTTTCTGGGCGTCTCGAGCTTTCGGGTGTCCCGAGCTTTCGGGTGTCCCGAGCTTTCCCGAGCTTTCCGCCTCGGACATCGCCTTTCGGAAAGTTGGGTGTCCGGTGCTCTCCCTTTCACGAAATCTGGGTGTCCCGAGCTTTCAATCGGGATCGTAGACGGTCGCGGTCAGCGCTTGCAGCGGCGGGCTACCGGTCGCCGCGTATTGGGTGCTGGCGATACCTTCGGCCAGCACGAGATGAGGCGAAGTTGGGACACCCACAAGTCTACTAACCCGATCCATCGTCCACGCCCTCCACGCCCGACATGCCTGGCATTCACGAAATCTGGGTGTCCCGAGCTTTCCGACCTGCCTGGCATTCACGAAATCTGGGTGTCCCGAGCTTTCCCGAGCTTTCAAATCTGGGTGTCCCGAGCTTTCTCCGAGCTTTCTCCGAGCTTTCCTGGCATTCACGAAATCTGGGTGTCCCGAGCTTTCA
>PEUI01000292.1:0-147 GCA_002785585.1 Lysobacterales bacterium CG02_land_8_20_14_3_00_62_12 | reverse complement strand
CGCGCAACTGCTCGCTCTGCCCGTTGAATCTCCGGCTTTGGCATAGCCATGCGCAGACTCTCGCGGTACTGTTCAGCCGCTGCTTCATGAGTGACCTCAACTACGGCGTCGTAGTTCGCTCGAATGATTGACTCGATTTCAGCAATG
>PEUI01000001.1 GCA_002785585.1 Lysobacterales bacterium CG02_land_8_20_14_3_00_62_12 | reverse complement strand
TGGCGGGTTCCTGGCTGTCGAGGGTGACGATGGCGGAAAGGATGTCGGAAATCTGCTGCGGGGTGTAGAACTCGCCCGCCTTCTTGCCGGAGCCGGCGGCAAACTGGCCGATCAGGTATTCGTAGGCATCGCCCAGCGCATCGATGCTTGATGAGAATTCCGCCAGCCCTTTGGCGATCTCCGCGATGATGCGGCAGAGCGTGGTGTTGCGGTCTTCATACTTTCTGCCGAGCTTGTCCGAACCAAGGTTGATCTCCGAGAACAGGCCGTTGAAGGTGCTCTCGAAGGATTCGTTTTCGATGTATTTGAAACCCGCCTGCAGGGTGTTGAGTAGTTCGCCACTCTGGGTGCGAGCCAGGTTGGCGATGCTGTTCCAGAGGTGCGGTGGCTGGATGACGTAATGCACCTTGCGGCGCATCTGTTTCTCGAACGCGGTGATGTCGTCCGGGTTGTTGGCATACCACGCCAAAAGTGGCGGGAGCATCCTGCTCCCGTCTTGCTTTGCCCCAGGAGCTGGAAGCTCCTGCCACTCTGGATAATCTTTGCCCAGTTCCTTCTTCGCCGCCGTTTCATAGTTGTCGGAAAGGTAGCGCAGGAACAGGAAGGACAGCATGTAGTCGCGGAAATCGTCCGCGTTCATCGCCCCACGCAGTTGGTCGGCGATGTTCCAGAGGGTTTTGCCCAGTTGTTTTTGGTCTTGGTCGTTCATTGCTTCGGGCGTCCTTTGAGCTTGGTTTCGAGGGCCTTCAGTTCGGCCTCGTCCTGTTGATCTGCTTCCAGCGCTTCCTGCTGTTTGCGGCGCTGGTCGTAGTCGAGATAGAGAGCGCTGGTGGTGCTCTGCATGTGCTCATGGCTGATCGCACCCGCGCGAGTGAGCAGCGGGAAGCCGTTGGCGGTGATGATCTGGTCCACGTTCTGCTTCCAGAAACTCATGCGGGTTTCCTGGCGGCTTTTGGCGCGCAGTTCAGCGGTTTCCAGGAAGATCACCACCAGCCGGTTCAGAGTGTCGATCTCGTCCTCGGTGAGGTAATTCTTGGCCACGAGGATGTCCGCCTTGCGCACCGTGCCGCCCTTCCAGGCGAGCAACCCGAAATGCGGATCGGCAGGATTCGCCCGTGCCGTGATGAGTTCGGCGGCAGTTTTTCGCGTCACGGCGTACAGCAGCACGTTCTGCACGGTGGCGAAGAACTGCTGCGTGGCCTTGTCGGTCTTGTCGTAGTCGCTGGAGAGGGCAAAGAGGTCGCGCACTTTCTGGTAAAAGCGCTTTTCGGAGGCGCGGATATCGCGGATGCGCGCCAGCATCTCGTCGAAGTGGTCGGGCCGGCCA
>PEUI01000269.1:7718-8996 GCA_002785585.1 Lysobacterales bacterium CG02_land_8_20_14_3_00_62_12 | reverse complement strand
GCGAACGAAAGTCCGGCGCAATCTGCGCAAGTTATTTCTGCGCGACGCCTTACCAATCCACAATGGCGCTCCGGTTGACAGACGCGGTTTTTCCTTTCACGATTACCGAATGCTGCAAATGAAAGGAAAACAGATGACATTCATAGAGTTGTCTAATAATCAATCGCGTGTCGCGATTGATGCCAAGCAAGCCTACTCAGCCTACCGTGAAGCCGTTCGCAGCGCTCGTCAGTACGCCGGTGGGATGACTTGGAAGTCGGTGAATGGCAGCGACTATCTCATCAAAGTCATCAACCGATCCGGAGGTACCAAAAGCCTCGGCCCGCGGTCACCAGAGACGGAGCAGATTCACGCCCAATTCGTTGACGGAAAAGCACGCGCCATCGAGCGTGAAAGGTCTCTAAAGCAAGCGGTCGCAGAATTTGCTGGTATGTCAAGGGTGATCGGCATCAACCGAGTGCCGTCGATGGTTACCGCAGTACTCCGCAAGTTGGACGCCTTCGGGTTGTTGGGCAAAACCTTGATGGTGATTGGTACCCAGGCTTTGTACGGCTATGAATCCGCCGCTGGTGTGCACTTTGACCCCGGACTGATGGCCACAAACGACGTCGATTTCCTATGGGATGCGCGAGCGACTTTGAAGCTGGCGTTGTTCGATGACGCAGTGGCGGATGCCGGCGTACTAGCCATCTTGCGCAAGCTGGACAAGTCATTCGATCCGGTGCGCCAGCAGCCCTTCCGGGCGGTGAACAAGGACGGCTTCTACGTGGACTTGGTCAGGCAGACACCCAATCCACCATGGCGTCGGCACGAGCCTGTGCGAATCGCGGCGGGAGATCTCACGCCCTCGTGGCTGCAGAATATCAAGTGGCTGCTGTCGAGCGCGAAGTTTGATGCCATTGTCATCGGCCAAGACGGGCAACCCGCGCCGATGGTTGCCCCTGATCCTCGGGCATTCGCGGTATACAAGCACTGGTTGAGTGAACAACCTGACCGTGAACCAGAAAAAAGGCGGCGCGACCAGGCGCAGGCGCTGGCGACCATTGACCTGGTTCGCAATCGCTTTGCGCATCTTCCGTTGGACGAAAATGCCGAGCTGATGTTCCCTAAAGCAATTCGCCAACTCACAAAACAGCGGGGGTTTGGCCTGTAATCGCCGTTTCCGCCGAGCGCGATGACGGGCAGCAGGTGGCGAGCGGGAACGCGTCGAACGTTTTCCGTACGTCAGTTGGATGAGGCATTGTCGTTTTGGTTTGGCGCTGAAAGAATGCGCGCTAG
>PEUI01000269.1:4761-7669 GCA_002785585.1 Lysobacterales bacterium CG02_land_8_20_14_3_00_62_12 | reverse complement strand
GTGCAGGATATGCCGCGCGCGAAAGCGTTCTATGAAGGCGTGCTTGACTGCAAACTGGAAAAGTTGAACAGCCCGGAAATCGAGATGTGGACTTTTTCCACGGACGGCGGCAACCCCGGCGCCGGTGGCGCATTGGTAAAAGCGCCTGGCGTCGCTTCCGGGGGCAACAGCACCCTGGCTTACTTCGCCTGCGAGGATTGCGCAGAGCAGGAGTCGCGGGTGCTGCGGTTTGGCGGACGCATCCAGCGCGCGAAGCTGTCGATTGGCGAATATGGTTTCATTACCCTGGCGGTCGACACCGAAGGCAACCTGTTTGGTCTGTATTCGCAGAAATAATTGGGCGGACTAGGCAACCGCCGGGCGGCGATCACGACCGTGGCTGTAGGGCGTATTGAAGTGGCTGCGGGTCATCGTATGATGCGCGTTGCACTTGCTGCCCGAAGTTGCGCCATCTCCATTTCACCTGAGGAACCAATCCATGTCCAAGCTCCGCGCCGGCCTGATCCAGATGGCCTTGAAAGCCCGCACCGATGCCGATCCGGAGACCATTCGCCAGGCGATGATCGCCGCGCATATTCCGTTGATTGAACAGGCTGGCGCCGCTGGCGTGCAGGTGTTGTGTTTCCAGGAAGTGTTCACCCAGCCGTATTTTTGCCCGAGCCAGGATGCCAAGTGGTACGCCAGCGCCGAGGCGATTCCCGATGGCCCGACCATGCAGCTGATGCAAACCTATGCTGCCAAATACCGCATGGTAATTGTGGTGCCGATCTACGAGCGTGACGCGGTCACCGGCGTTTACTACAACACGGCGGCGGTGATCGATGCCGACGGCAGTTTTCTCGGCAAATATCGCAAGACCCACATCCCGCAGGTGGCCGGATTCTGGGAGAAGTTTTTTTTCAAGCCCGGCGCCTCGCACTGGCCAGTGTTCAACACTCAATACTGCAAGCTCGGCGTCTACATCTGCTACGACCGCCACTTTCCGGAAGGCTGGCGGGCGCTGGCACTGAACGGTGCCGAGTACATCGTCAATCCGTCGGCCACCGTCGCCGGCCTGTCCGAATATTTATGGAAGCTTGAACAACCGGCCGCCGCCGCCGCCAACGGTTGCTGGATCGGCGCGATCAATCGGGTGGGTACCGAGGCGCCTTGGAACATCGGCGAATTCTATGGCCAGAGCTACTTCGTCAATCCGCGCGGCCAGATCGAAAAAATTGCCAGCCGCGACCAAGACGAATTGATCGTGCATGACCTGGATATGGAACTGGTGCGCACGGTCCGCAACACTTGGCAATTCTTCCGCGACCGCCGCCCGGAAACCTATGCCCGCCTCACCGATGGGGAATGAGTTTGCGCAAGATTGGCGATAACAGTTTGGTGGTTGGCAGGCCAAGTCGCACTTCCCAGACGTGTTGCCGAAGATCAGCAATATCGCCAAGGCCATCGAGATGACTGATGGTCGCGGTGGTGGGGTGTGGTTTGGCATGGGTATTGTGGGTTTGACGACTATTCCTTGCCAGCCCTGGCGCAAGACCGCGTGTTGCCTGGATCGCCTCGGCTGAGCGGCGATGGGTGTCGCTGAATCTACGGCCAGAAGGATCCCGGATTTCCGGAGCGCTAGAATGTCAATGTGCCTTGGGAGTGTCGCCATGTCAGATTTGTTCGCCCGCATCACCTTGGATCCGGCAATCTGCCACGGCAAACCGTCGCTGCGCGGGTTACGTTATCCAGTCGAGGGCGTGCTGGAATGGCTCAGTTCTGGAATGACGGTCGAACAGATTCTTGCCGATTATCCAGACCTTGAAGTCGACGACATCCGTGCCGCTTTGGCCTATGCGACCCGCTTGAGCCAGATCAAACGCATCGATCCGCTGGCGGCATGAAGTTTCTGATCGATGCGCAGCTTCCCAAGCGACTCGCCGACTGACTGACGGCGCAAGGCTTTGATGCTCGGCACACTCACGATCTGCACAACGGCAATCGCAGCACTGATGCGGAGGTCATCCGCTATGCCGATGGTGATGATCGAATTGTGGTGACCAAAGATGCCGACTTCGTCAACTCGTTTCAGCTCAAGGGCGAGCCTGCCAGATTGCTGTTGGTGTCGATCGGTAACGTATCCAATGTTGCGTTACTGACGCTACGGGAGAAACATCTGCCGGGCATTCTTCGAGCCATCGATTCAGCCAGGTTTGTGGAGCTGGCGACCACAGCAGTCGTGATCCATGGCTGATTTTGTCGTCATTTGGCCGGTCCCGATCAGGCGGCGAATCAAGATCGCGGTGGCAGCCAACCGCGCTCGTTGAGGGCGTCGATCAAGAGATTGGTGTAGCGAACTTTGTCGTGGTAATCGATGTGGGATTCATCGGCTAGCGGAAAATCGCGCAGCGCCGGTACATCGTCGGCATGCAGGGTCGGGGCACCGGTGGCGGGGCCGAGTTGATCCCAATACAGCGCGCGCGGATAAGTCTGTTCCTCGACCTGATGGCGCAGCCCGCTGATCGGCGTGGCGTAAAAAATGACGTTGCCGCCGCGTTGCTGGATGGCGCTGACCCAGGTTTTGACTTGTGCCAGATCGGCGCGCCAGGCTTCGACGGGCGCATGCGGCAGTTGCCCGTGATACTGGGCCAGGTGCGCTTCCAGTTCGCGTCGATGCGCGGTCGGATCGGTGCGCGCAAAGTCGATAAACCCGGCGCGCAATTCATCCAGCCAGAGGTAGGGATGGAACGGTTCTGGCTCGCCATTCCATTGGCGCACCAGGCTCCGCACCAGGCTGAAGTCGGAACGCGCGATCACCGCATGGCGTTGCCAGAAACTGAGCAGGCGACGATGCAGGTCGCGGCTGATGGTCCATTGTCGGTGGTAGTGCAGGACGTAGGGCTGTTGCAGTTCCCAGGCGACCCGCCAG
>PEUI01000269.1:0-4544 GCA_002785585.1 Lysobacterales bacterium CG02_land_8_20_14_3_00_62_12 | reverse complement strand
CCCGTTGTTGCGCCCACAAATCGGTGGAATCGATGATGCCGGGCGTATAACCGCGCTGCCGCCAATAAACCTCGACACTGCCCGCGATCAGGCTCAGCAGGGTCAAGGCGATGGCGGTGGTGAGCAACAGTCGTTTCATCGTCAAAACTGAAAGTAAAGAAAGGCACGACCAGCGCCTGGAGACAGCACGATGGCAGCGAGCAGGCAGCCCCAGAGCAAGCCAGTCGCCCAGGTGGGCCAACGCGACAACACTAGCCGCAGATCGAGCGAGCGCGTTAGCCAATGGATGATCCACAGCAGGCCAAACGCGACCACGGCGATCCGCGCTTCAGTAGTGACGGCGCTGGCGGCGGCTTCGCTGTAGCCGAGCAGGGCGCGATGCAGCTCAAACGCAGTGGCAAAATCCGGGGCGCGAAACCAGACCCAGGCCCAGATCACCACCAACAGGGTGAACAGTGCGTAGAGCATTTTCAGTGCGGGTGCTTCCAGCCAGCGATACGACGGCAGCCAGGGGCGAGCACCGCGTTCGAGCGCCAGCCACAAACCATGAAACGCGCCCCAGGCGACGAACGTCCAGGCGGCGCCATGCCAGAGCCCGCCGAGCAACATGGTCAGCAGCAGATTGCGCAGGGTGAACCAGGTCGTGCCGCGATTGCCGCCGAGCGGAATGTACAAATAGTCGCGTAACCAGCTCGATAGCGAGATATGCCAGCGTCGCCAGAAATCAGCAAAGCCGATGGCGGCGTAGGGACTGCGGAAATTGTTCGGCAGCTGAAAGCCGAGGATCAGCGCGCAGCCAATCGCGCACAGCGAATAGCCGGCAAAGTCGCAGAAAATCTGGCCACTGAAGGCGAGGGTGGCGCTCCACGCCAATGCCGTGCCCGGCGAAATCCCGGCGACAAAGCCGGTATCGGCGACCGGCGCAAAGACACTGTCGGCGAGCACGATTTTCTCAAACAGGCCGATCAGCAATAGCGAGATGCCGACCGTGGCCAGTGCCGCGGTCGAGCGCCGCGGTTGTTCGAGTTGCTCGCGAAAATCGCTGTAGCGCACGATCGGACCGGCCACCAATTGCGGAAAAAAGGCGACATACAACACGTAGTCGCGCAACGAACGCTGCACGCTCACCTGTCGCCGATAGACATCGATGCAATACGACAGCGACTGAAACGTGTAGAACGAAATGCCCACCGGCAGCAGGATGTCGAAACTCGGCGCCTGCCAATGCAAACCGCAAGCGGCAAGCAGTGCCGCCGCATTCTGTTGCAGAAAATTGCCGTACTTGAAAAAACTCAGCAGCCCCAGGTTGCTCACCAGCGACAGAAGCAACCAGTGCCGGCGGCGGCGCTCTGAACTGGCCGCAGCGATTCGCAAAGACAACCACCAATCGACGCTGGCCGAACCGATCAACAGCAATAAAAAGGCCGGGCTCCAGGCGCCGTAAAACAAGAAACTGGCGACCAGCAGCAGCCACTTGCGCGCGTTCCAGCCCCAGGGCAACTGGTACACCGCCGCCAAGGCCAGGAAAAACACCACAAAGGAGAGGGAATCAAACTGCATCGCAGGCCGGTAGACGTGAGCTAAGCCGCCATCATAAGGGCCGGGCGGCAGCGGCAACAGCAACAGCAACAGCCATGGAGCGCGCTGCCCTATCCACTGCCTTCGACCCGTCTCCCGGCTCCCGCCATCAGACCGCAAATGGCGGTTGAGTCGATGCCGCGCTGCATGTACGATGCACGGCCTTGATTTGGGCGCATAGCTCAGCGGTAGAGCACTACCTTGACATGGTAGGGGTCACAGGTTCGAACCCTGTTGTGCCCACCAAATCACCCGAGAGGCGTAGTTCGAAAGAACACGATCACCATGACGCGAGCCGAACGCCAGCACTGATTCATGCGCACGGTGTCTCTTTTCGAAGGGCGCTTGCGCCCTTTTTTGTTGTTTGCAGCGCGCGCGATCCAGGCACTGATGCCAACGCCGAGGCTGCGCCCATCGGAGCAAGTCATGATCGCTATTACCCTACCAGATGGTTCCAAACGTGAGTTCGCGGCGGCGGTCACGGTGGCCGAGGTTGCCGCCAGTATCGGCGCCGGGCTGGCCAAGGCCGCGTTGGCCGGCAAAGTGGATGGCAAGTTGGTCGATACCAGTTATCGCATCGACGCCGATGCCAGTCTCGAAATCGTCACCGAAAAGCACGCCGACGCACTGACCATCCTGCGCCATTCGACCGCGCATTTGCTGGCCCAGGCGACCCAACGCTTGTTCCCGGATACCCAGGTGACCATTGGCCCGGTGATCGAGAACGGGTTTTTCTACGATTTTGCCCGGGAGACGCCGTTCACCCCCGACGATCTGGAAAAGATCCAGGCGGAGATGCTGCGCATCGTCCACGAGGCGTTGCCGGTGACGCGCTCGGTGCTCAGTCGTGATCAGGCGGTGGCGTTTTTCAAAAACAAGCACGAGCATTACAAGGCCGAAATCATCGAGAGCATTCCGGCCGGCGAAGACCTGTCGCTCTACGCGCAAGGCGAGTTCACCGATCTTTGTCGTGGTCCGCATGTGCCGAACACCGCAAAACTGCGCGCCTTCAAAGTGATCAAAGTGGCGGGCGCGTATTGGCGCGGGGACAGCAAGAACGCGATGCTGCAACGGATCTACGGCACCGCATTTGTCAACGACAAGGATTTGCAGGCCTACTTCACCCAGTTGGAAGAGGCGGAGAAACGCGACCACCGCAAGATCGGTCGCGCGCTCGATCTGTTTCACATGCAGGAAGAAGCCCCCGGACTGGTGTTCTGGCATCCGCGCGGCTGGGCGATCTGGCAAGTGGTCGAGCAATACATGCGCGGGGTTTATCGCGTGGCCGGTTACAAAGAAGTGCGCGCGCCGCAGATTCTGGATCGTTCGCTGTGGGAAAAGTCTGGCCACTGGGCCAACTTCAAAGACAACATGTTCACCACCCACTCGGAGAACCGCGATTACGCGATCAAGCCGATGAACTGTCCCGGCCACATCCAGATTTACAACCATGGCCTGCACAGCTATCGCGAACTGCCACTGCGTTATGGCGAGTTCGGTTCTTGCCATCGCAACGAGGCTTCGGGCGCCCTCCACGGCATTATGCGGGTGCGTGGTTTCACCCAGGACGACGGCCACATTTTCTGCACCGAAGACCAGATCCAGGGCGAATGCGTCAACTTCATCCAATGCCTGCTCAAGGTCTATGCGGATTTCGGCTTTACCGACGTGCTCTACAAGTTGTCCACCCGTCCGGCCCAGCGCGTCGGCTCCGATCTGGTTTGGGACAAGGCCGAGCAGGCGCTGGCCACCGCCTTGCAAGCGCAGGCTATCGACTATCAGATCAACCCCGGAGAAGGCGCGTTCTACGGGCCGAAGATCGAGTTTTCGCTGAAGGATTCCATTGGCCGGGTCTGGCAGTGCGGCACCATCCAGGTGGACTTTTCCATGCCCGAGCGACTGGGTGCCGAATACGTCACCGAAGACTCCAGCCGGAAAACGCCGGTGATGCTGCACCGGGCGATTCTGGGCTCGCTGGAGCGATTCATCGGCATCCTGATCGAAAATCACGCTGGCGCGCTGCCGGCCTGGCTGGCGCCGGTGCAGGTGGTGGTGATGAACATCACCGACGCCCAAGCCGACTACGCGGCGGCGGTTGCCGGATCCTTGCTTGCTCAAGGTTTCCGGGCCGAGAGCGATTTGCGCAATGAGAAGATCGGCTATAAGATTCGCGAACACACGCTGCAGAAAGTGCCGTTTCAGGTTGTGGTCGGAGACCGCGAACGCGATAACGGCACGGCGTCTTTGCGGACACTTTCGGGGGAAGATCTGGGCGCCATGGCGTTACCTGAGCTGATCCAGAAGTTGCACGCTGGGGCGACCAAAGCTTACGCGGAAGCCCGGATTTGATCCGGGTTTTCCGAACCTTGAAACCTTGCGGAGGGATGGCTAATCAGTACAGACAAGATGAATCGCAGGAACCTCGAGATCCGGGTTCCACGCGTGCGCCTGATTGGCGCCGACGCTGAGCAAATTGGGGTAGTGGGGCGTGATGATGCCTTGCGCATGGCCATGGACTTAGGGCTGGACCTGGTCGAAATCGTACCCAATGCCGATCCGCCGGTGTGCCGGATCATGGACTTCGGCAAGTTCAAGTTTGAACAGCAGAAGAAAGCCAACGCGGCGCGCAAAAAGCAGAAGGTGGTCGAGATCAAGGAACTCAAGTTCCGGCCGACGACCGACGAAGGCGATTACGTCATCAAGCTGCGCAACCTCAGGCGGTTTATCGCCGAGGGCGACAAAGTCAAAGTCAATATCCGCTTCAAAGGGCGCGAAATGGCGCATACCGAACTGGGTGTGGCGATGGCCAAACGCCTGCAAGAAGACCTGAAAGATGAAGTCACCATTGAATCCTATCCGCGCCTGGAAGGGCGGCAGATGATCATGATGGTGGCGCCGAAGAAAAAGTGAACCATCGCCGCCCGGGTGTCGGCGCTGGTGGTTACTCTGGAGGTTGGTGCTAGACT
>PEUI01000137.1 GCA_002785585.1 Lysobacterales bacterium CG02_land_8_20_14_3_00_62_12 | reverse complement strand
CTTTGTGCAACGACGCAGGCGGGCGATAAGGACCAGCAAGATGGGTAAGTTATTTTTGCGCGACGCCTAAGGTCACCATCAACACATAGCTGGAAACCGCAGATTCGACGTGGCGGACGATATTCACCGCGCGCTTTTTGTCGGCCAGGCGCGGGGTCGCGTTGATCGTCTTGCGCAAGAACAGGTCGCCGCAGGCGAGCAGAAAGTAGAGCAGGACCAACGTGCGCATCGCGGTCACGGCAAACTCGCGGGTGGCGGTGACCGCTACGCTGGCCAGGCTGCTGCCTTTGACCACCACTTGCGGCATTTTTTTCTCGCTGCCACCGGTCATCTTCAGGGTCAAGTCCTGCACTTGTGCGGTGGCGTTGGCGACTTCCTTGACCGAGCCGGTAATGCGCCGCAATTTGGTGTCAATTTCACGCAGCATCTGCGGGGCTTGGTCGAGCCAGATGCCGGCCGGCTCGGCCAATTTATAGGTGCCGCCGAGCAGCGCTGCCAGCAGACCAAGGACGACCACCGCGGCCCCCAGGGGCGCCGGTAGCCACAGCCTTTTCATGAAGCGCACCGCGGGCAGAAAAACCAGGCTCAGCACCAGCGCCACGGCCATCGGCAGCACCATCGCGCGGGCCAGATGCAATACCGTGAGAATGGCCAGCAGCAGCAGGCCGGACAGCGCCCAGGAGCCGGTGCGTGGGTCGGCAATCACCTGCGCAATTTGCTGGATGTGGGCACCAGCATCGGGGTCGCTCGACGGGGCGGTGTCGTCATCCAGATCCGGCGGCAGGCGCGTGTTGTTCAATGGCTTTTCCGGGAGGATCAACGCTGTTGTGTTCGGCAACGCGGTGAGGTGCTAGTGCGAGCGCGTGGAACGCAGCAACTTGGCCAGTGCCAACGCTGTGGTCAGCGATTTGAAGTAGCGCACCCCCAACACCACCACGGCGGCTTGCGCCAGCAAACGGGTGACGAGCGCTGGTTGTTGGGTGAAGAAACGCATCGTCATGCTGCGCGGATAGCCGCTGTGGCGTGCCTGGGCGGGACTGAGCTGTTGCGCAATCTGCTGGCGTTGCGCCTGCAGGCGTTGGCGCAGTGCCAGCCGCTGTTCGAGCAGCGTCAGCTCGGTGCTCGGGTTCATAATTTACTCTTGATCAGGGCGATATCTGCTGCCAGTTCGGCCCGGGTGGCGGCAAAACTCTGGTCGCTGCGCGCTGCCAGCGTACCGAAGCGACGCAGCGCGAGCAGGGCGCCGATGGCATAGGTGGCCAACACGGCCAACAGCGCGGGCCACCGATAGGCGCCGCCCCAAGTGGCGAGCAAGATGGCGGCGCCGATACCCAACAACAAGCTGAGCAATCCGGCAAAACCGAGCAGTGCTGCGGCCAGCATCTGCAACCAACGTGATTTTTCTTCCGCCCATTCGACTCGTGCCAGCTCGCCGTGCAGCGCGGCCTGGGCGAACCACGCACCGCCCGCCGAACGCAGCAACCGAACCCAATCCAGTGGCCGCAACGGCTTGCCGCCAGACCGGGAATCGCCGGTCGAAGCTGGCGCCGTGGACGATTGCTGCTCGGCGTCGGACGGCATTGGCGCCAGCTCAGCCATGGCGCTCATCAGCCGCGACGGGCGAGCACAAAACCGAGCAGCAAACCGACCACGGCACTGACGCCGATGACTTTCCAGGGTTGTTCGTGGACGTACTCGTTGGCATCGCTGGCGCCCTGTTGGGCCCGCTGCGAAATCTCGCCACCCATTTTTGCGGCGGCTTTTCTGGCCTCGGCAAGCCGCTGGTTGAGCTTGGTCCGCGCCCGGTTCAAATCCTCGCCGGTAAGCGTGGTGGTTTCCTTGACCAAGTCTTCCACATCGGCAAGAAAGTCCCGAAACTCGTGGGACACGCCGGCACGAATGCGCTCGGCGCTGGCAGCGAAATTGGAATTGCTGGATTCGGTGTTCATGGTGGGGCTCCGGTAGATAGGGGTGGGGCGGGCCCGGCGCGGGGCAGGGATCCGATGCATAGCACCCGTGCTGAAACCGCACCGTATGCTGGTTTGCACACCCTAGCTACCGCGACCGTCAAACTCTGTGCGGCGGCGTACGCAGGCGCGCCTTGGCATCGACGGCGCCCAAGGAAATCGAGAAAACAGCGGCGGCAAGCCGCCGCTCGCCAAATTGGCCACGCTCCGAAGCAGCGACGTTCGAATTTGGAGTGCGGGAGCTTGCTCCCGCTTTGCTCTCAGCTGCGGCGGTTTGCAATGGCCGCCACTTGCGATAGCGAGAACAGCGGCGGCAAGCCGCCGCACTCCAAAGTTGCGGGGGCGGCGGCGCGCCTCAGCCGGTTGCTGAATGCGGCAACAGGCGCTCGGTTTCCTTTTTGACCACGGCGTAGCACTCGCAGCACAGGGTTTCCAGCCGTGGCCGATCGAGCACGGTGATATGGCCGCGGTGGTAGCTGATCACGCCCAGTGCGTGCAATTTGCTGGCGGCCTCGGTGACGCCTTCACGGCGCACACCGAGCATATTGGCGATCAGTTCCTGGGTCATGATGAGCTGGTTTCCGAACAGGCGATCCAGTGACAGCAGCAGCCAGCGGCAGAGTTGTTGATCGATCGAGTGGTGCCGGTTGCATACCGCTGTTTGCGACATCTGGGTCAGCAGTGCCTGGGTGTAGCGCAGCAGCAATTGCTGTAGTTCGGTGTGGCGATGGAACTCATCCTTGAGGCGTTGCCCCAGCAGCCGGTAGGCGTTGCCACCGCTTTGCACGATGGCGCGACTCGGTGTGCTTTCGCCGCCCATGAACAAGGCGATGCCGACCAGGCCTTCGTTGCCGACGACGGCGATTTCCGCCGAGGCGCCGTCGGCCATCACGTACAACAACGAAACGATTGAATCGGTGGGGAAATAGACATGGCGCAGGGTGTCACCGGATTCATACAGTACCTTGCCGAGTGGCAGTGCGACCGCTTCCAGGTACGGGTACAAACGCTCGCGTACGGCCTCGGGCAAGGCTGCCAGCAGATGGTTTTGCTGCGGATGGAGAAGCGGGGGCAAAGCTTCGGACATGGCGGTCACCAGTGGCCAATGGGCGACGCAGTTCAGCCGAGGAAAACGGCGCAATTTTACAAAAAACGCGCGTTGATCGCAAACCTCAAATACGGCGGTTGGCGATGGTCGCCACTGGCGACGGCGAGAACAGCGGCGGCAAGCCGCCGCACGCCAAATTGGCCACGCTCCGAAGCAGCGACGTTCGAATTTGGAGTGCGGGAGCTTGCTCCCGCTTTGCTCTTAGCTGCGGCGGTTTGCGATGGCCGCCACTTGCGATAGCGAAAACAGCGGCGGCAAGCCGCCGCACTCCAAAGTTGCGGGGGCGGCGGCCGCCTAAGTATGTTGCCGCACCGAACCCGCTGTTGACTGCGCGCATTCTCGACCGGCATGGCGTGGCTACGCCGAAGTGCCGGGAGCGCGAATATGCTGGAAATGTCCGCAGCGTTGATTTTGTTGTTGGCGATGCTTGGTCTGCTCGCTGGTTACCGCCGAGCCGACTGCCGGCGTTGGTTGCGGGTCGGTAGGCGTCATCGCCGACCCAATCGCAACCGTAGCCGCCACGGTGGCTGGGAGCGGCAGCAGTGAGCGCAGTTGGTGCCGACGCCGACGACCGCGTCTCGGCTTCCACGCTGGCCGCGCCGGTTAGTGACGCCGTATTGTTGGACGCCTTGCAGCGCGCCGCGTTCGACTATTTCTTGCAGGCGGTCAATCCACACAATGGCCTGGTTGCCGATACCTCGCGGGCGCAATCGCCGTGCAGCATCGCGGTCGTTGGCTTTGCGCTGTCGGTGTATCCGGTAGCGGTAGCGCACGGTTGGATGCTGCGCGCCGATGCCGTCGCCCGAACCTTGCTTACCTTGCGTTTTTTTCGCGATAGTGATCAGCGTGGTGGCGAGCAGTCGAGCGGTTGCCATGGCTTCTATTTTCATTTTCTGGACCTGCGGACCGGGGCGCGGGTGTGGCGCTCCGAGCTGTCGATGATCGACACCGCTTTGTTGCTCGCTGGCGTGTTGACGGCGGCTGGTTTCTTCGACGCCGATAGCGCCGATGAAAACGAACTACGCCAAATTGCCGACGCCTTGTACCGCCGCGTCGACTGGCGCTGGGCACAACAGGATGGCGGCAGCATCCGCCACGGCTGGAAACCGGAAAGCGGCTTCCTGCACTATTGCTGGGACGGCTACAGCGAGGCGATCATGCTGTACGTGCTGGCGCTGGGCTCGCCGACCCACCCGGTCACCAGCGACTGCTATCGGGCGTGGACCGCCACCTACCAGTGGGAAAATCTCTACGGTTACGAGTTTCTCTATGCCGGTCCGTTATTCGTGCACCAGTTTTCGCAGGCGTGGATCGACCTGCGCGGCATTCGTGATGGGTTTATGCGCAGCAAGGATTGCGACTACTTCGAGAACAGCCTGCGGGCCACCGAAGTGCAGCGTGAATATGCCCGGCGCAATCCGCTGGGGTGGGTCGGTTACGACGAGGATTGCTGGGGCTTGACCGCCTGTGATGGCCCGCAAGCCGAGCAACTGGCCCTGTGCTATCGGCAAGGGCGTTGGTTTGGCTATGCCGCGCGGGGTCTGCCCTATGGCCCCGATGACGGCACCCTTTCGGGCTGGGCCGCTGCTGCCGCTTTACCGTTTGCGCCGACCTGCGCGTTGCGGGCGATGCGCACCATGCTGGCGCGTTACCCGGAGATGCTGACAGCGGGCCGCTACGCCAGCAGTTTCAATCCGACCCTGCGCGACACCGACGGCAACGCCTGGGTATCGGCTGGGCATTACGGGCTCGATCAGGGCATCGTCGTGATGATGATCGAGAATTGGCGCAGTGGACTGCATTGGCAACTGTTGCGCGATTGTCCGTACATCGGCAACGGCCTGCGTCGCGCCGGATTTCGCGGCGGCTGGTTGTAATTCACCTCACTTCTGGAGTCCGCCCATGTCAGCCACTGCACTCGCCCCAAGCGGTAGCCCACAAGACGCCAGCGAAAGCGAGCGCCTGCGCAATGTGCATCCGCTGGCTTGGCAAAATCCAACGCCGCATGGGCGCTATCACCTGCTGGTGATCGGTGCTGGCACCGCCGGTCTGGTGGCGGCGCATGCGGCTGCGGCACTGGGGGCAAAGGTGGCACTGATTGAACGCCAATGGCTCGGTGGCGATTGCCTGAACGTCGGCTGCGTGCCATCGAAGGCGATCCTGCGCAGCGCGCGTCTGTACGCCGAAATGCGCAGCGCCAAACACTATGGGGTGCAGGCACCGGCCGAAGTCAGCGTCGATTTTGCCGCCGCGATGGCGCGCATGCGCAGCATTCGTGCCCGCATCAGTCGTGCCGATTCGGTGGCGCGGCTGGTCGCCGCTGGCGTCGAGGTATTTTTCGGCGCGGCTGAGTTCAATGGTCGCGATTCGGTGACCGTGGCCGGTACCACTTTGCACTTCAAGAAAGCCCTGATCGCGAGCGGCGCCGGTCCGGAAACGCCGGACATTCCCGGCCTGGTTGATGCCGGTTTTCTGACCAACGAAAACATTTTCGATCTGACCGAACCGCCGCGCCGACTGCTGGTAATTGGTGGTGGCCCGCTTGGCTGCGAGCTGGCGCAGGCGTTTGCGCGCTTTGGCTGCCAGTGCACCATCGTGCAGAAATTACCGCTGTTTCTGCCCAAGGAAGAACGCGACGCCGCGCAGCTCCTTGCCGATGCCTTGGCCGCTGATGGCATCGAAGTGCGGCTGAACACCGAAGCCATGGCGGTAACGGTCAAAGCCGGTGCCAAGCACGTCGACCTGCGCAGCGATGACTACCAAAGCACGGTCGTGGTGGATGCGATCCTGGTCGGCACCGGCCGCGTGCCCAATGTCGCCGGACTGGGTCTGTCAGCCGCTGGCGTTACCTTCGACGCCGAGCGTGGCATCCACGTCAATGATTTCTTGCAGTCCAGCAATCGCCATATCTACGCCGCGGGCGACGTCTGCCTGCCGCACAAGTTCACCCACACCGCCGATGCATCGGCGCGGATCGTAGTGCGCAACGCCTTGTTTATGGGTCGCCAGCGCCTGAGTGCGCTGACCATTCCCTGGTGTACCTACACCGATCCGGAGATCGCCCACGTCGGCTTGTATGTGCGTCAGGCCAACGACCAGAAAATCCAGGTACGCACCTTTACCATCCCGTTGCACGAGGTGGATCGTGCCATCGCCGACGGCGAAGAGACTGGCTTCGTCAAGATCCACATCCGGGCTGGCAGCGACCGGATTCTGGGCGCCACCGTTGTCGCCCGTCACGCCGGCGAGATGATCAACGAAATTACTTTGGCGATGGTGGCTGGTATCGGTCTGGGCAAATTGTCCAGCGTGATTCACGCCTACCCGACCCAAGCCGAGGCGATCAAAAAAGCCGCCGATGCCTATCAGCGCACGCGCCTGACGCCATGGCTACGTGCCTGGCTACGGCGTTGGCTGGCGTGGTGAAGCGGTCAACCCATCTTTCACAAACGGAGAAAAGCGTTATGCAAATCGGCATGATTGGATTGGGCAGAATGGGCGCCAACATGGCGCAACGGTTGTTGCTTGGCGGGCACCAGTGTGTGGTTTTCAATCGCACGCCAGCACCGGTGCGAAAGTTGGTCAAGGCCGGTGCCATCGGCGCGGTCGCGCTCGCCGACCTGGTGAAAAAACTGAAACCACCACGGGCGATCTGGATGATGATCCCGGGGGCCTTTGTGGATCAACTCATCGCCGACCTTCTGCCCCATCTCGATCCTGACGACATCCTCATCGACGGCGGCAACTCTTATTACGTGGACGACATCCGCAGGGCCAAGGAACTGGCAGCCAAGAATGTCCACTACATCGACTGTGGGACGAGTGGTGGCGTGGTCGGCCTGGAACGAGGCTACTGCCTGATGATCGGCGGCCCGGATGAGGCGGTGGCGCGTCTCGATCCAGTGTTCAAGACGCTGGCACCCGGGGTCGGTGTTATCCCCCGCACTGCGGGGCGCAAAAAGCGCAAAGGGACCGCGGAACAGGGCTACCTGCATTGCGGGCCGAGCGGCGCCGGCCACTTCGTCAAGATGGTGCACAACGGCATCGAGTACGGACTGATGGCAGCCTATGCCGAGGGCATGGACATCCTGGCTCACGCCAACGTCGGCAACAGCAAACAGTCCCACGATGCCGAGACAACCCCGCTGCGCAACCCCGAGGAGTTCCAATTCGTCCTCGATCTTCCTGAGATTGCCGAGGTCTGGCGGCGCGGTAGCGTGATCGCCTCGTGGCTGCTGGATTTGACCGCGGCCGCTCTAGTCAAGGATCCAACGCTGGCAAAATTCGATGGCCGCGTCTCGGATTCCGGAGAGGGGCGCTGGACGATCAAAGCGGCCATCGACGAGGCGGTACCGGTGCCCGTCCTCAGCACGGCGCTGTACTCGCGTTTCAGTTCGCGCGGCGAAGCCGAGTTCGCCGACAAGCTGCTTTCCGCGATGCGCTTCGAATTCGGCGGGCACGTTGAGAAGTCGGCGGGCGGCTAAGGCGGGTGCGACTGCCGCAAGTAAGGTGGAAGTAGGGTGGATAAGCGCAGCGCATCCACCAAAACCGGCATCCAGAGCGCAACATACAAGGATGGAAGTAGGGTGGATAAGCGCAGCGCATCCACCAAAACCG
>PEUI01000070.1:1848-9420 GCA_002785585.1 Lysobacterales bacterium CG02_land_8_20_14_3_00_62_12 | reverse complement strand
GTTCGATGCGGTTGTGGCTGCCCGGCGGTCTGCGTTCGATGCGGTTGTGGCTGCCCGGTGGTCTGCGTTCGATGCGGTTGTGGGAGCGTCGCTGGCGTCGCGATGATCGCCCAGCGCTGCCGGAAAATTACCGCAGCGCCGGGCTTGTCGGCTCCGCCGCTGCGCCGCTTGAGCCGACCTACATCGTGCGCGGCTGCGATGCAATCGATGGCGGAGTTACGAGTCCATCGATGGGCGAGACCGGGCCGCGTCGGGAGTGTTGTCAAATCACGCCGAGCTGTTTGCCGACTTTGATGAAGGCAGCGACCGCTCGTGCCACCTGTTCTGGGCTGTGCGCGGCGCTCATTTGGGTGCGAATGCGGGCCTCGCCTTTTGCTACCACCGGATAGAAAAAGCCGACCGCATAGATGCCTTCGTCGAGCAAGGCGGCGGCGAAACGCTGAGCCAATTCGGCATCGTGCAACATCACCGGCACGATCGGATGGTTGCCAGGTCGAATCTCGAAGCCGGCCGCGGCGATCTCGCGGCGAAAGCTATCGGTGTTTTCGCGCAGACGCGCGCGCAAGTCATCGGCGTGCTCCAGCAAGTCGAACACTTTGATGCCGGCAGCGACCACCGCCGGTGGCAACGAGTTGGAGAATAAATAAGGCCGCGAACGTTGCCGCAGCAGATCAATCACCGCCTGATGGCCCGTGGTAAAGCCGCCGATGGCGCCGCCGAGCGCCTTGCCGAGGGTGCCGGTGAAAATATCGATGCGATCCATCACCCCACAAAGTTCGGCCGAACCACGCCCGCTGGCGCCGAGAAAGCCGCTGGCGTGGCACTCGTCGATGTGTACGAGCGCTTGATACTGCCGGGCCAATTCGGTAATCCGGGCGAGCGGGGCGACGTAGCCATCCATGCTGAAGACGCCGTCTGAGGAAATCAGTTTGGTCCGGCAGCCAGCGGCGTCGGCCGCCTGAAGTTGCCGCTCCAGATCGGCCATATCGCTGTTGGCATAGCGAAAACGCTGGGCTTTGCAGAGGCGAACGCCGTCGATGATCGAGGCATGGTTCAGTGCATCGGAAATGATCGCGTCGGCTTCGCCCAGCAAGGGTTCGAACAAGCCGCCATTGGCATCGAAGCAGGCGGCGTAGAGGATGGCGTCGTCGGTGCCGAAGAAGGCGGCGATTTTCTTTTCCAGGGTCTTGTGCAGGTCTTGGGTGCCGCAGATGAAACGCACGCTGGCCATGCCAAAACCATGAGAGTCCAGCGCCTCCTTGGCGGCCTGGATCAGTGCCGGATGATCGGCCAGACCAAGATAATTGTTGGCGCAAAAATTGAGCACTTTGCGGCCGTCGGCCAGGGTGATTTCGGCGGACTGCGGCGATTGAATGATGCGCTCGCGTTTGCTCAGGCCAGCGGCCTCAATTTGTGCCAGTTCGGCCTGAAAACGGGATTGTGCGGGGTAGCTCATGGGGATGCCTGTCGCCGATGCGCGTTCGCGCAGAAATAGTGAGGACGCCTTATTGCCAACTGCAAACCACCTTGCCGCAGTTGCCCGCTTCCATCAGGTCGAAGCCGCGCTGGAAATCGTCGATATGGATCTGGTGGGTGAGCACCTTGCCGAGCGGGAAGCCGGACAACAACATCTGCGTCATCTTGTACCAGGTCTCATACATGCGTCGGCCGTACATGCCATGCAGTACCAGACCCTTGAAGATCACCTTGTCCCAGTCGATGCCAGCGCCGTTGGGCAGAATGCCGAGCAAGGCGATCTTGCCGCCGTGGTACATGCAGTCGAGCAGGTCGTTGAAAGCGCCGGCATTCCCGCTCATCTCCAGGCCGACATCGAAGCCCTCCATGTGCAGGTCTTTCATCACCTCGCGCAGCGATTGCTTGGAGACATTCACCACCCGGGTCGCGCCCATGTCGGCGGCCAGTTTGAGCCGATAGTCGTTGACATCGGTGACCACCACATTGCGGGCGCCGACGTGTTTGCAAATGCCAGCAGCGATGATGCCGATCGGTCCGGCGCCGGTGATCAGCACGTCTTCGCCGATCAAGTCGAACTCGAGGGCCGAGTGCGCGGCATTGCCGTAGGGGTCGAAAAACGCCGCCAGCTCGGAGGGAATCTGGTCCGGTATCGGCCATAGATTGGTCGCTGGCATGCTGATGTATTCGGCAAAGGCGCCGTGGCGATTGACGCCGATACCGACCGTGTGCGGGCACAGATGCTGGCGCCCGGCGCGACAATTGCGGCACATGCCGCAGACGATGTGGCCCTCGGCACTGACGCGCTGGCCGATTTTATAGTTCTGCACGCCAGCGCCCAGATCGACGATGCGGCCAACGAACTCGTGGCCAATCACCAGCCCCGGCTGGATCACCCGTTGGCTCCATTCGTCCCACTTGTAGATGTGCAGGTCGGTGCCGCAGATCGCGGTTTTTTCGACCTTGATCAGTACGTCGTTGGTGGCCACCGTCGGCATCGGTACTTGTTCCATCCAGATGCCCTTGCGGGCTTCGCGCTTGACCAGCGCTTTGATCATTTGCGGCATGGAAACCAATCTCCGGTTGGGGCGGAGATTATAGAGCGTGCCGCCGCCGCAAGACGTTGCCGGTGGCAGCCGCCTACAATGCCGACATGCACGACCAGCGTCCTCCGGCGATTTTGTTGATGGGCCCCACCGCTGCCGGCAAGACGGCGCTGGCGTTGGCGCTGGCCGAACGCCTGCCCTGCGATCTGATCAGCGTCGATTCGGCGCTGGTCTATCGCGGCATGGATATCGGCACCGCCAAGCCGGATGCGGCGACGTTGGCGCGCTACCCGCACCAGTTGATCGACATCTGTGAGCCCGAACAAAGCTATTCGGCGGCGATGTTCTGCGCCGATGCCGAGCGGCTGATGCAAGCCAGCGCTGATCGTGGACGGGTTGCGCTGCTGGTCGGTGGCACCAGCCTGTATTTCCGCGCGTTGCAGCGCGGTCTGTCGGTGCTGCCAGCGGCGGACGCGGAGGTGCGCGCACAATTGCAGGCCGAGGCCGGGCAGATCGGCTGGGCGGCGTTGCACCAGCGTCTGGCCCGGCTCGATCCCGAGGCCGCGCGGCGCATCCATCCGCATGATCCGCAGCGCATCGGGCGGGCGCTGGAAGTGATCGAACTCAGCGGCCAGACCTTGAGCGAGCTGCAGGGCCAGCGCCGAGGGCGACTGCCGTTCCGCCTGCTCAAATGGGCGATTTGCCCGCGGGATCGGGCGACCCTGCACGCGCGCATCGACACGCGCTTCCGGGCGATGTGCGCCGAGGGCTTGTTGGATGAAGTGCGGGCCCTGCGCGGGCGCCCCGGTGTGCACGCGGCGCTGGGCTCGATGCGCGCGGTCGGTTATCGCCAGGCCTGGCAGCATCTGGACGGCGAGTTGGGCGCTGCTGATTGGATCGAGCAAGGCATTTTTGCTACACGCCAGTTGGCCAAACGCCAGATCACCTGGCTGCGCGCCGAAGTCGATGCGTTCTGGCGCGACCCCGATCAGATCGGCGAGCGCAACGAGCTGTTGGCGATGACCGAGCGCTTTTGCCGGGAACCGCGCGCCCTGGAAGCGCCCGCCGCGCCTGCCCCATAAGTCATGGGGTCCTTGTTTCGCGCGGAATCGGCTCCATTCCTTGCTACAGTCGCGTCGGTAAGTTTTGGCAGATGGTGCTGCAAAAGACGCATTTGCGCCGAAATGTGGTTGAATCGTGGTTGGATCGGAGAATAACAATGAGTAAAGGTCAATCCTTGCAAGACCCCTTCCTGAATGCGCTGCGCCGTGAACGCATCCCGGTGTCGATCTATCTGGTCAATGGCATCAAGTTGCAGGGCACCGTCGAATCTTTCGATCAATTTGTCGTGTTGTTGCGCAATACGGTCAGCCAGATGGTCTACAAGCACGCCATCTCGACCGTGGTGCCAGCGCGCAATGTGCGCGTCGATGGCGGCGGAGCCGATGCCGATCACGAACCCTCGTCTGCGGAAAGTTGAGCCATTGGATTACTTTAGTCGCGCCAAAGGCGGCGAGCGCGCGCTGCTGATTGAGCCCCATGCGCCGGGCGCGGATTGCCGTCAGACCGAGGCCGAGTTCGCCGAACTCGCCCGCTCGGCCGGGGCCGAGGTCGTTTGGCAACTGTTGGCGCGGGTGGAAAAACCCAACCCACGCTACTACATCGGTTCCGGCAAGGTCGAACAGATCGCCGCGCTTTGCGTCGAAAAACAGATCGACGTGGTATTGGTCAATCGTTCGTTGAGCCCGGTGCAGGAGCGCAATCTGGAAGCGGCTTGCCATTGCCGCGTGGTCGATCGCACCGGCCTGATCCTGGATATTTTTGCCCAGCGCGCGCGCAGCCACGAAGGCAAGCTGCAAGTGGAATTGGCGCAACTGCGCCATCTGGCCACCCGCCTGGTGCGCGGCTGGACGCATTTGGAGCGCCAACGTGGCGGCGCCATCGGTCTGCGCGGGCCCGGTGAGACACAACTCGAAATCGACCGACGGTTGCTGTCGGAGCGCGTCAAAATCCTCGAAGGTCGTCTCCAGAAGGTGACCGTTCAGCGCAGTCAGGCGCGGCGCCAGCGCGAGCGTGGCAAGTTGCCGGTGGTGACCCTGGTCGGTTACACCAACGCCGGTAAATCGACCTTGTTCAACGCCCTGACCGGCGCCGATGTGGTGGTTGCCGACCAATTGTTTGCCACCCTCGACCCGACCCTGCGCAAGCTCGGCGGGCTCGCCTCCGGCCCGGCCCTGATCGCCGACACGGTCGGCTTCGTGCGCGACCTGCCGCACGATCTGGTGGCAGCATTTCGCGCAACGCTGGCGGAAGTGTGCGACGCCGATCTGCTGTTGCATGTGATCGATGCGGCCGACCCGGAGCGCTGCCAGCGCATCGTTGAAGTCAATCAAGTGCTGGCCGAGATCGGTGCCGACGCGCTGCCGCAGATCCTGATCTACAACAAGATCGACTTGATCGACGGCGCCAGCGTCGGCAGCGTGGGGGTCGATAGCGATCAGCAGACGCGGGTGCGGGTGAGTGCCAGCACCGGCTTAGGGTTGGATTTGCTGCGCACGGCGATCAGCCAAGACCTGAATCACGCGCACTGGCACGGCGACATCAAATTGCCCTTGAGTGCCGGTCGCCTGCGTTCGCGACTGTTTGCGGCCGGCGTCGTCGACACCGAAAGCGCCGAAGAAGATGGCTGGAAGATGGCGATTGATGGCCCCGAAAGCCGTATCGTGCCACTGTTCGGATTACCCGATGGTGATGGCGAATGGCTGCGCGCGTGCTTGAAATCGGTGAGCGCCGCCGCCAGATGAGCCAGAGCCGATCATTGCTGTCGAGAGACTGGCTTTCTACAATGACCGGCCGCGGCTTCAATCCGTCCCGATCCCCCATGGTCGCTTGCGACTGCAACGAGAACTGAAATGGCCTGGAATGAGCCCGGAAAAGACAAGAAACGCGAGCCCTGGCAAGACGGCGAACCGCCGGACTTCGACGCCGCCCTCAAACAGATCAAAGATCGTCTGGCGCAATTCTTTGGCGGCGGTGGCGGTTCCGGGTTGACGATCGCCATCGCCGTCATCGTCGCTTTGCTGCTGGTCGTTGCGCTGGCGGATTCATTCAAGCAGATCAACGAATCGACCCGCGGCGTGGTGCTGCGCTTCGGCAAAGTGAACCGGATCATGACCGCCGGCCTCAACCTCAAGTGGCCGCGCCCGATCGAAGAAGTGCTGGTGGTCGACACCGCGCGCGTGCAGAGCTACTCGGCGCAGCGCGTGCGCATCCTGACCAGCGACGAGAATCTGCTCGATATCGATTTCAACGTGCAATTCCGCGCCGAAAATCCGCAGCAATGGTTGTTCGGCGCCCGCGGTCCGGAAACCAATCTGGAACAAGCTTCCGAAAGCGCCGTGCGGCAAGTCGTCGGCTCCAACACCATGGACAAAATCCTGTCGGAAGAACGCACCGCGATGGCCAGTGCGGCCAAGGAAGAATTGCAGCGTTTGCTCGAGCGCTATCACACCGGCATCGTGGTCACCGGCCTCAATTTCCAAAATTTGCGCCCGCCGGAAAAAGTGCAGGCCGCGTTTGACGATGCCATTGCCGCGCGCGAGGACAACCAGCGCTTCAAGAATCAGGCCGATGCTTATGCCAGCAAAGTCGTGCCCGAGGCCGGCGGTGCGGCGGCGCGGGTACGCACCGCGGCCGAAGGCGCCAAGCAGAGCGCCATTGCCAAGGCAACCGGTGATGCCAATCGCTTTGAACTGCTGCTGGCGCAATACCAGAAATCGCCGGTGGTCACCCGCAAGCGGCTGTTTCTCGAAACCATGCAAGAGGTGTTGGCCAACAACCCGAAAGTGATGGTCGATGTTTCCGGCGCTGGCAACCACATGATGGTGTTGCCGCTGGAGCAGTTGCTGCGCAACGCCGGAGCGGCGGTGACGCCGACACCCAACACCGGGCGGACCACGCTCGAGGCCCCGGCGGTCAGCGCCAGCCCGGCCGCGGCTGGTCGCAGTCCCAATCAAGATCCGCTGCGGGCACCACGGGAGCCGCGCCAATGAAGAACTTATTGCTGATCGCTGTGCTCGGCGTCCTGCTGCTGGGTGCCAATAGTTTGTTTGTCGTGCGCGAAGGCGAATACGCGGTACTGCTGCAGTTCGGCGCGGTCAAACGTACCGATTTCGAACCTGGCCTGCACTTCAAAACGCCGTTCATTCAGAGCGTGCGCAAACTGGAACGGCGCATCGTGACGCTCAATCGCGAACCGCAGCGTTACCTCACCTCCGAGAAAAAGGACGTGCTGGTCGATTTCTACGTCAAGTGGCGGATCAACCAGCCGGCGCTGTTCTACACCGCCTCCAGCGGCGATGAATCGCTGGCCGAGAGCCGTCTGGAAAACACCACGCGCGATGTGCTGGGCCGCGAGATCATCGCCATGGAGCTGAAGCAAGTCGTCGCCGATCAGCGTTCATCGCTGATGGAGACGATGAAGAAAACCCTCAACAAAACCGTTGGCGATCTGGGCATCGAAGTGGTTGACGTGCGGATGATGAGTATCGCCTTGCCGGAAGGCGTCAGCCAAAAAGTATTCGACCGGATGTCCTCTGAGCGCGAACAGGTAGCCAACAACCTGCGCTCCAAGGGCACCGAAGTCGCCGAGCAGATCCGCGCCACCGCCGACAAAAACGTGCAGGTGATGCTGGCCGAAGCCGAGCGCGATGCGCAGTTGTTGCGGGGTGAGGGCGATGCCCAGTCCGCCGCGATTTATGCCGCGGCCTATCAGCGCGATGCCGAGTTCTACAGTTTCTATCGCAGCTTGCAGGCCTATCGTGCAGCCTTTTCTGGCTCGGATTCGGTGCTGGTGCTGGACCCTAAATCGGAATTCTTCCAGTATTTTGGTAGCGGCAGCAAGCGTTGATTGCGGGCGCGGGCGAGCGCCATGCCACATGAAATCTGGGTCGCCTGTTGCCTGGTACTGGTATTTGAGGGAATGGTGCTTGCGGCCGTTCCCAAAGCTTGGCAGCGGATGATGGTAGAACTCTCCAGCGTCCGCCCACGGCAG
>PEUI01000070.1:0-1792 GCA_002785585.1 Lysobacterales bacterium CG02_land_8_20_14_3_00_62_12 | reverse complement strand
CAGAAATAACTTGCCCATCTTGCTGGTCCTTATCGCCCGCCTGCGTCGTTGCACAAAGCGTCACATAGTCCGACTATGCTGCCCTTTGTGCGCCTTGCAGGCGAACGAAAGTCCTGCGCAATCTGCGCAAGTTATTTCTGCGCAACGCCTTAGTTTAAGCGTAGGGTGGGTGAAACCCACCATTCTCAAACGCTGAACGGCGGTGGGTTTCACCCACCCTACGACTGCGACGAGCCAAGCGCCAATTCATTCGACGGAGCATCAGTCATGGGTAAGTCAGTAGTCATTCTGGGGGCCCAGTGGGGCGACGAGGGCAAAGGCAAGATCGTCGATCTGTTGACCGAAAACGTCGGCGCGGTGGTGCGTTTTCAGGGCGGCCACAACGCCGGCCATACCTTGGTCATCCATGGCAAAAAAACCGTGCTGCACTTGATTCCCTCGGGCATTCTGCGCGCCGACGCCCTGTGCCTGATCGGCAACGGCGTGGTGTTGTCACCGGCGGCGTTGTGCAAAGAAATTGGCGAACTCGAAGACAGCGGTGTGGAAGTGCGCTCGCGGCTACGCATCAGCCCGGCCACGCCGCTGATCATGCCGTACCACATTGCCATCGATCAGGCGCGCGAGAAAGCCTCCGGTGCCAAAGCGATCGGCACCACCGGGCGCGGTATTGGCCCAGCCTATGAAGACAAAGTGGCCAGGCGCGGCATCCGCGTGGCCGATCTTGGCTATCCGCAGCAACTCGCCGAAAAGTTGCGCGCGGCGATCGACTATCACAACTTCGTACTCACCCAATGGTTGGGGGCGACGGCGGTGGATTACCAGCAAGTGCTGGATGAGGCGCTGGCCTTTGGCGACTACGTGCAGCCGATGGTCGCCGATGTCAGCACCTTGTTGTATGCGGCGCGCCGACGCGGCGAGAAGATTCTGTTCGAGGGGGCGCAGGGCTCGCTGTTGGATATCGACCACGGCACCTATCCCTACGTCACCTCCAGCAACACCACCGTCGGTGGCGTGCTGGCCGGCACCGGCGTTGGCTTCGATGCCATCGACTACGTGCTCGGCATCTGCAAAGCCTACGCCACCCGCGTCGGTGGCGGGCCGTTCCCGACCGAGTTGCACGACGCGATGGGCGAAACACTGCGGCAGCGCGGCGCCGAGTTTGGTGCCACCACCGGGCGTCCACGGCGTTGCGGCTGGATCGACCTGGTGGCGCTCAAGCGCGCGGTGCAGATCAGCGGCATTTCCGGCCTGGCCATCACCAAGCTCGACGTGCTCGACGGTTTGCCGACGATCCGCATCTGCGTCGCCTACGAATATCGTGGCAAACGCCGCGAATTGGCGCCGCTCGATGCCGCTGGCTGGGACGAAGTCAAACCGGTGTATCTGGACTTCCCCGGCTGGGACGAACCCACCCATGGCATCCGCGAATTCGCCCAACTACCGGCGGCGGCACGCACCTATCTGCGCGCCGTCGAAGAACTCTCCGGCTGCCCGCTGGCGATCATCGCCACCGGCGCCGACCGGCTCGACACGATCATCTTGAAAGATCCGTTTGCCTGATGACGCTTTTGGCAAGTGACGCACACTGGCTGGGCGGGCTTGCCGGTTGCTGTGGCGGCCGCCGGGTGATGCCCAGACCAGTTGCAGGAATCGCCAACCAACAACGCTGAAGTTTTACCCGGCCTTGGGACACGCGCTCTGCGCTTCGACCCGGCTGACACTTAGGCGTCGCGCAAAAATAACTTACCCATCTTGCTGGTTCTTTCGCCCGCCTGCGTCGTTGCACAAAGCG
>PEUI01000340.1 GCA_002785585.1 Lysobacterales bacterium CG02_land_8_20_14_3_00_62_12 | reverse complement strand
ATACGGCACTGGTTGTGATCCCGGCAACTTTCCGGGCACAGACGTGTTGCGCAACAAGCTGGGAATTCGCAATCGGGAGCGGCTTGCCGAGGCGGATGCGGAATTTGCCGCAATCGCGGCCGACGCGATTGAAATCACCGCGCCGCCGTTCGACCTGAACTATTTGTGCGGCATCCATCGGCAGTTGTTCGATGAACTGTATGATTGGGCCGGAACAATTCGCACCGTGGATATTGCGAAGGGACGGACGCGGTTTTGCACGGCGGAACGAGTTATCCCAGAAGCCAAACGGCTGCTGGATCGTCTGTCCGAGCAGAGTAATTTTGTCGGCCTGCAACGGCCTGAGCTAGTGCGATGCGTGGCGGAACTGTATGCCGAACTCAATTTGATCCACCCATTCCGGGAAGGAAACGGGCGCGCGCTCCGGCTTTTTTTTGAGCACCTGATTCTTTCTTGCGGATTCGCCGTGTCGTGGCAGGACATTGAACCGCAAGCATGGATTGACGCCTGCGTCGCGTCGGTTGCGGGCGATTACGTGCCGCTGAAAGCGATTTTTGAACGTTGCATTGGCTGCTTGCTTGACCCGGTGGTAACCGGTTAAGTGAGGTCGCTACCAAACGCGCTGCAAGCTGGTGCTCGGCGGCGCGCCGGACAACCCCTCAGCGCACTGAAACCTGGAGCGCGATTGAATGCACTGGCCACGCACTGAGTCCCGATCACTGATCGCTTTCGGCCTGCTGCTGGGCTGGTTGCTGTTGTTGCCATGGCCGTTGGGCGCCAATCGTGACTGGATCTGGCTTTGGTTTGCGGCGGCATTGGGACCGATCGCCATGCTGGCGTTGACCACGGTGTCGGTGACTGAGGCTTGGCGGCGCTGGCCGCGAGCGCTGCGCTGGGCGCTGTTGGCGCTGGCGATCAGCGTCTTGATCGATCTACTGCGTGCGGCCATTGGCCAGGTGGCCGATCCAGCGCAGGGCAATGCTTGCTGGGCACTGGCCGATGTCGCGGCGGCACGCCTGGGGGCGATTCAGAGCACGACCGTCTTGCTGCTGTCGCTGCTGTTGGTTGTGTTGGTGCCAACGCGCGCGCGCGCGCGTTGGCTGCTGGCCGTGATTTTTGTTACCGGCATCGCCGAGGCGCTGTTGGGTATCGGCGTGGTGCTGTCGGTTGCGGGCTTTTCCTGGTTCGGCCACGAGCTGGGCAACAGTGGGTTTGCCACCGGTACCTTTGTCAATCGCAATCACTTTGCCGGGATGTTGGAGCTCGCGGGTGCCTGTGGTTTTGGTTTGCTGGCGGCGGGCATCCGGATTCGGCCCGCTGCCGAATCGCCGATTGAATGGCTGCGGCGGGTACTGCAGGCCGTGCTGGGCACGCGTTTGCTGGTTCGCGTGGGGCTGGCGGTGATCGTCGTGGCCTTGGTGTTGACCCGGTCGCGGATGGGCAATGTCGGGTTTTTCTTTGGCCTGACATTGGCCGGACTGGCGGCCATCGTTTACTGGCGGCCTTTGCCGAAATTGTTGATCTGGCTGCTGCTGTCGATTGTCGCGGTCGATGTTTTGGTGTTGGGGGCGTGGGTTGGGGTCGAAAAACTGGCCGAGCGGGTAGCCGAAACCCGCTTGTTGGCCGCACCCGGCACGGAGCAGGAGGTCGACGGCGTGGCGGTAGTCGTGGCGAATCCCGAACCGAATGAGAGCGAGCGCTGGGCGGTGGCCGCAGCGGGCCTGCGCCTGTGGTGGCAACGACCCTGGTTGGGCCATGGCGCGGGCGCGTTCCGAACACTGTTCCCGAGCGCCAAACCGGCTTCGGTAACGCTGTTCTACGATCATGCGCACAACGATTACGTCGAGCTGCTGGTCGAGCGCGGTGCCGTGGGCTTATTGCTTTGGCTGGCGGCGGTGCTGATGTTGTTGGCGCTGGCGGTGCAGGTGCTGCGCGCGCCCGGCGACAGCCTGCGGCGCGGATTGGCGCTGGCCAGCATTGTCGGTGGCAGCGCCTTGTTGTTGCATGCGATGGTCGATTTCAACCTGCAGATTCCGGCCAATCGATTCTGGTTCCAGGCGGTGATTTTAGGCGGGGCGATCAGTAGCGGGTTGCCTTGGGCTAAACGCCATCGCCTGCCATCGGCGGCTTCGGCTTCGACATGAAGATCCGGCCAGCGTTGCCCGGTTGCCGAT
>PEUI01000386.1:1237-1351 GCA_002785585.1 Lysobacterales bacterium CG02_land_8_20_14_3_00_62_12 | reverse complement strand
TCTTTCCATTCGGGATTGCCGGTGACCGCGGCGGCGAAATGTTCAGCGGCGGCGGCATATTGCTGCTGCTGAAATGCGTTTGCGCCGAGTGCAAAACGCTGTTGCGCGGCAGCG
>PEUI01000386.1:0-1171 GCA_002785585.1 Lysobacterales bacterium CG02_land_8_20_14_3_00_62_12 | reverse complement strand
GGTGGCTGCAAAGTGTTCAGATTAGCGCCAAGCGCTACGCCTGCGTCGGCGAGCCCGCTACCATGCGCGGCAGTTGCCTTTGCCTTTAAGGAAGTTCCCATGTTCAAGCGTTTCAGTTCGCTCGCCAGGTTTGATCCGGAATTGGCCGCTGCCATTGCCGCCGAGGGTCAGCGACAGGAAGATCATGTTGAATTGATCGCGTCGGAAAACTACGCCAGTCCGCGGGTATTGGCCGCCCAAGGTTCGGTGCTTACCAACAAATACGCCGAGGGCTACGCCGGCAAACGCTATTACGGTGGCTGCGAATTCGTTGATGTGGCAGAGCGCCTGGCGGTGGAGCGCGCCAAGCAACTGTTTGCGGCGGACTACGCCAATGTGCAACCGCATTCCGGATCGCAAGCCAACGCGGCGGTGTATCTGGCGTTGATCCAGCCCGGTGACACCATCCTTGGCATGAGTCTCGCCCATGGCGGTCATCTCACCCACGGCGCCAAGGTCAATTTTTCCGGGAAAATCTTCCACGCGGTGCAATACGGCATCGATCCTGGCACCGGCTTGATCGATTACGCCGAGGTCGAGCGGCTGGCGTTGGAACATCGACCAAAAATGATTGTGGCCGGTTTTTCGGCGTACTCGCAGGTGATCGACTGGGCAAAATTCGCCGCCATCGCCAAGCAGGTCGGCGCTTATTTGTTCGTCGATATGGCGCATGTCGCGGGCTTGGTCGCGGCCGGGGTGTATCCCAATCCGGTGCCGCATGCCGACGTGGTGACATCGACCACGCACAAGACCCTGCGCGGACCGCGCGGCGGCCTGATTCTGGCGCGGGCCAATCCGGAAATCGAAAAGAAATTGCAGTCGATGGTGTTTCCAGGCACCCAGGGCGGCCCGCTGATGCATGTGATCGCGGCCAAGGCGGTGGCGTTTCTGGAGGCGCTGCAACCGGATTTTCAGGCCTATCAACAACAGGTCGTGAAGAACGCTCAGGCGATGGCCAACACCCTCGGCGCGCGCGGCTATCGCATTGTTTCCGGGGGCACGATGAACCACTTGTTGCTGGTCGATCTGATCGGTCGCGAACTGACCGGGAAAGACGCCGAGTCCGCACTGGGGCTGGCACACATCACGGTCAACAAGAATGCCGTGCCGAACGATCCACGCTCGCCGTTTA
>PEUI01000144.1:1194-1675 GCA_002785585.1 Lysobacterales bacterium CG02_land_8_20_14_3_00_62_12 | reverse complement strand
TTGTAGATCAATTCACGCCGGTGGGGGATGCGGTTGATGCTGGGAAGGGCGTCAATGGGTTCCTCAAGCGGGTGCGTGCGAAGGGCGCTGGGGGCGCAACTCTCAAACCCGGGCCGTTCGCAAAGGAATCGATCCCTGGTCATATGGGCAAGCCGACTGCCGCTGAGCAGATGCAAGTCAATGCGTTGATGGAGAAGAACGGTTGCCACACGTGCGGGACGAAACTTTCTGGGACGAAAAGTGGCAATTCAGTCGTTGATCATCAGCCACCGCAGGCACTCGGGGAGACAAAGGAGTTTCTCCCTCATTGCATCAACTGCATGCGCCGTCAGGGCGGTGAAACGCTTCAAGAACTGGTTAAGAGGAGAAATAACTGATGCTCAAGGCTGTACTTTGTCCACCGAATGCGATCCTGTTCGTTTTCGATCCGACAAACAAAGATGTTGTGATTCCTGCATATGTCGACGGCGAACTGACAGCA
>PEUI01000144.1:0-1164 GCA_002785585.1 Lysobacterales bacterium CG02_land_8_20_14_3_00_62_12 | reverse complement strand
CAGGCTGACGTCGACGGTGACACCGATATCTCGCTGGATGTTGAGGGCGCTGACCCGGCAGGTATGCAACAGGCTTTCTTTGGCGTAATTGGCGCACCTGGCGGCAAGGTGGCGGTAGTGACTTCGCAGTTTCAACGTGTATTGGAGATCGAGATTCCGGCGGGGTCTGTGGAAGTGTCCATATGGTCTGACGAACTTCGCAACCCTGGTCGAATCGCCGTGAACGTCAAGCCTGAGAAATCATCGTGAACAATTGGTTTGCAGCGCAAACCTGCCAGGACCGTTGTGCGCAATAAGCGCATTGCGCCGCATGGACACGGCGATCATGGCCCGGATGCCGCCGCAACCCGGCATCGGGCATAGAGGGCATCCAGCAGGAGTCGCTCGAATTTGGAGTGCGGGAGCTTGCTCCCGCTTTGCTCCAAGACGTGGGCGGTTGGCGATGCCCATTACTTGTGACGGCGAGAACAGCGGCGTCAAGCCGCCGCACTCCAAAGAAAGGACCGTAGTGCGCAATAACCGCAGCGCATTGCGCCGCATGGAAGCCGCGATCATGGCCCGGACGCCGCCGCAACCTGGCCTCGGGCATAGAGGACGTCAAGCAGGAGTGGCCGCACCGTGAAGTCTGCCGTGGCATCCGGCGATTTGCTGGGCCCTCGTCGCTGTGACGGGAAGCGTTCATCGGCACGGGCGCATTGGCGTAGGTCGCGGCGCCGTTCAAGTCCGGTGGCTGCGGCCCGGGAGAACTTGGAGGGAGAACTTGGGGAGAACTTGGACACCCACTTTCCCCGCCCGGTCGTGGAGCTATCACGATGCACTCGGCCGCCCCAGCCTGGCCCTGCGCGAGACTTTCGAGGATGGCAAGTACCTCGCCACCCAGGCGTTTTACGACACGCTCGGCCGCAGCCGAAGAACCACCGAGTCGTTTTTTGCGACCGGTCCTACGGTCAACCCACCGGGCAATTTCCAGCCCGGCACCCATGCCGACACGATCACCGATTTCGATGTACGGAGAACTTGGACACCCACTTTTCCCGAATAGAGCCGGGGTCGCGTCTTGTATTGACCCATGAGGGTGTTAGCGCGATAGGTTGGGCTGGACGCAGCAAAGCCCAACATGCCCCCCCTGCACGACGCTGAAGAGCCGTGGTCGCGTCTTGTATT
>PEUI01000197.1 GCA_002785585.1 Lysobacterales bacterium CG02_land_8_20_14_3_00_62_12 | reverse complement strand
TACTTCAACTCCGCTTTGGTCGGCGCCGCGATGATTCGCCTGGAAGGCGGCGACCCAACCGTGGCCGATGGCCTGCGCATCGCCCGCAGCAAATTCGGCGTCATTCTCGGCTACGCTGCCATCGCCGCCACCGTTGGCATGATTTTGCGCGCCATCGAAGAACGCTCCGGCTTGATCGGCAAGTGGATCACCGGCTTGATCGGCGCGGCCTGGACCGTGGTCAGCTTTTTGACCGTGCCGGTGCTGGTCATGCGCGATGTCGGCCCGCTCGACGCGGTCAAGGAAAGCGCGCTGCTGTTGAAGCAAACCTGGGGCGAGAACGTGATCGGCCAGGGTGGCGTCGGTCTGCTGTTCGGCCTGCTCCAGTTTGTGCTGGTTTTTGCGTTCGGCGCGTTCGGCGTGCTGGCCTTCGTCAACCAACAGGTTTGGCTGGGCGGCGGCATTTTTGCCATCGGCGTGGGGTGCATGATCGCCTTGGCGCTGGTGCAATCGGCACTTTCCGGCATCTATTCGGCGGTGCTCTATCGACACGCCGCCGGACTACAGCCGGCCGCAGGATTTGATCCTGGCCTGCTCGCTCACGCGTTCGCGGTCAAAGCCAGGTAGGTCGGGCTTCCGCCCGACGCGCTCAATCCACGCCCACCAGGTCGGCTTGCCGCCCGACCTACAGCAACGCCAGCGATAGGCCAGGCCAGTAGGTGATCAGCAAAACGCAGGCGAGCAGCAGCCAGAAAAATGGCAGGCAGGATCGAACCAAGGCCAGTACCGGCGTGTTGAAGCGGTAGCTGGCGATAAACAAGTTCATGCCGACCGGTGGGGTGAAGTAGCCGATCTGCATGTTGGCGAGAAAGATGATGCCCAAGTGCACCGGGTGGATGCCGTAATGCAGCGCAATCGGCAGCAGAATCGGCACCACCAGCACGGTCGCCGAAAAGATGTCCAGCAACATGCCGAGCACGATCAGAAAACCATTGAGCAACAGCAGAAAGGTCCACTTGTTGGCGACATGGGCATTGACCCAGCGCACCAGTCGCGCCGGGATTTCGGCATCGACGATGACATTGGTCAGCGCCAGCGATACACCAAGAATCAGCAGAATGGCGCCCACCAGCATCATCGCTTCGCGAATCAAGGCGGGCAACGCCGCGAACGCAATTTCGCGGCGGATGAAAACGGTCACCGCCAACACATAGAACGCGGTTACCGCCGCTGCTTCCGATGCCGCAAAGTAACCACCGTAAACGCCGCCGAGCACGATCAACGGCAACGGCAATTCAAACCGTGCATCCCAGATCGCCGACCTTGCTTCGCGACCAGAAAACGGCTGATCGTGCGCCCGCGGCGGCGCTTTCCACATGCCGTAGGCGGCGAGCACGCCGATCATCAATAGGCCCGGCAGGATGCCCGCCAAAAACATGTCGTCGATGCTGACGCTGGGCGTGGTGCCCATCTGCTGCGCGACGATGCCATACAAAATCAGCGGCACCGAGGGCACGAACAACAAGCCAAGGCTGCCCGACGTGGTAATCAAGCCGAGCGAAAAGCGATCCGGATAGCGCGCTTGCTGCAAGGCCGGCAACAGCAAGCCACCGATCGCCACGATGGTGACGCCGGAAGCGCCAGTAAACGCGGTGAAAATCGCGCAGGCGAGCAGCGCAACGATCGCCAAGCCGCCGTGCAACCAACCCAGCAAGGCTTCGGTCAGCCGCACCAGACGCTGTGGCGCCTTGCTTTCGCTCAACAAATAACCGGCCAGCGTGAATAGTGGAATCGCGATCAGCACCGGCATTTCGGTCAGCCGGTAAAACTCTGCGGCAACCCCGGTGTCGTCGTAACCCGCCGCCCGCATGCCGAGAAATGCCAGCGCAGCGATCAAGGCGAACAGCGGCGCACCGAGCAAGGCAAGCAGCAGTAAAACCGATCCCAGCAGCCAGCTCATGGCGGCGCTCCGGGCACTGTGGGCGGCGGTAGATCGATCAGCGCACGCAGCAGAAAGCGCAAGGTCAACAGGCCAAACACCACCGGCAGAATCAGTTCCGCCCACCATCCCGGCACCGCCCCGGCCAACAGGGTGCCGGATTCACGATCGACCGCGATCAGCCCGAGCGAGGCATGGCATAACAGCGCTGCGATCACGGCAGCAAAGCCGAGACTGACGAATCGGGCGTAGCGACGCAGCCGGCCGGTGAGCAGGCGACCGAGCACATCCAGGCTGATGTGTTTGTCATGGCGTGCGGCAGCGAGCGCGCCGAGCAAGGCGACCCACAGCACTAAAACCCGCAACACCGGGTCCAGCCAGACCAGACCGTTCTCGGCCAACCGCAGCACGATCTGCAATCCCGCCAGCACCACCAATGCCAGCGCAAATACGCTGATCAGCAGATTCTCCAGCCGACCGATGGCGATCAGCCATCGTGGCAAGCTGGTCCTCACTTGGCGACCGACCCGCTCGCCGCTGCGGCGCGCTGGCGATACTCCGCCTGCGCCTGGCGAATGCGCGCCAGCAACTCTGCCGAGATACTGCCAGCGGCCAACAGCTTGGCCGTGGTCGCATCGCCAATGCCACGCCAGTAGGCGATTTCACCGGCATCGGGGACTTGAAACTTCAGTCCTTGTTTGATCAGCACCGATCGCGCCCGGTCATTGTCGCTGAGGTTGGCCACATCCAGCGCTTTGAACGCAGCGGCAAACTCATCGCGCACGACCTGCTGATCGGCCACCGTCAATCGCAAAAACGGTTTTTGGTCGATCGCCAGGATGCCCATCACATAGCTGAGCGGCAAATCCACCACATGTTTGACCTTGGTGTGCCACTGAAAGGCAATCGCACCGCTGGTAGTGATCGCCACGGTTTCCAGCAGGCCGGTCTGTAGCGAGGTGTAGACGTCGCCGAGTGGCAGCGCGATCGGTTTGACCCCGGCCTCGGCAAAAGCCACTTGGGCGATACGGTCATTTTGCATCACCCACACTTTGGTCGCCATCAATTCGGCCTTGTTGAGGATCGGCTGGGTGCTCATCAGATAAGCAAAACCGCCACCCGACATGCCGACCGCGACCATGCCGGCCTGCTGCAATCCAGCCTGGATCAGCGGATCGACCTGGACCCGCACGGCCGCCACTTCGGCCAGATCAGCAAACAAAAATGGCAGGCTATAGATTTGCGCGCTGGCGAAAACCGGCGACAGCTCGGCACCCGAAAACGCCCCGCCCTGCAACTGTCCCAATTTTATTTTGCGCAGCACGGCGATGTCGTTGCCCATCACCCCGCCCGGGAAAAATTTGATCTCGACGCGCGCCTCGGTGCGTTGTTTGACGCGCTCGCCGGCGGCGCGCATTTCTTTCATCCAGCTGGTGCCCTCGGGCGCTACCGTCGCCAATTTCAACACATCGGCATCGACCGCACCGGCCGCCACCAACAGCGCCACCATCATCAGTTTGTTGAACATCAGAAATAATCCTTTCCAGATTGGAGAAGTTCCCGCGCGCGACGCTGGGCGATGGTATTGGATAGCGTAAACCCTTCCGCACGGGCATCGGCAGCCAGCACTTCGTTGAGCACGCGGTCATGGGTTTCCTGGTCAAACAGCTGGCGTGCACACTGTTCGGCGAGCAGCGCCTTCGGCATCAGGTTGTTGCCCTCGCCGATGGCAAAAGCCTGTAGCAATCGCTGGCTGCCGCGCACTGGATTGCCACCGAGGCTTTCCGGTCGTAGACAATCCAGCACACCCAAATACGCCAGCACATTGCCGTGATCGTAGTGCGGATCGGCTACCGATACCCGATTCAATACCGCTTCGATGCGCGGCAAATCGGCGATCCGCGCCCAGTCCGACGAATCCGCCTGCACCCAGCCTGCCCAACTGGCGGCGAGTACGTAAAGTGCCTCGACCGTATCGGCTTTTTGGTCGGCGATGGCGCGCGCAAACAGCTCGAAACCACCGTCACCGAGCACCCCGCAAAGCGCCGGATTGCGTGCGCAAACGCCACGACGGGCGTAATCGAAACCACGATCCGCGAGCCGCTTGCGGCGCTCGGTATCGATCACGAATCCACCCGCATAGGCGCTGTAAAGTTTGGCGCCAGCCAGCAACAATCCGGCGTTCTTTGGATCGTTGGCGATCAAGCCATCGAGCAGAATCAGGTAGGCCGGCAGGCCTTCGGCCACGGTCTCCGGATCATCGTGATTGATCACCCCCTGGGTGAGACTGGCGGAAAGTCGATCGGCAAGCTTGCCGGCCAGCGCCGCGCAGCCAGACAGCGCCACACCGAACAGCAAGACCATTGCCAAACGCCCGGCGTTGCGCACAAAAAAACCCGAACGTTCAATCATCTTCGACCTCGGTCATCACGGTGGGCACGCGACCCTCACGCCATTCGGCGGCTTCCAGCGTGTTTTGCATCAGCGTCGCCACGGTCATCGGTCCGACCCCGCCGGGTACCGGCGTGATCCAGGCGGCGCGTTCGGCCGCCGCCGCAAACTGCATGTCGCCGACCAGCGATCCATCCGCCAGGCGATTGATGCCAACATCGATCACCACCGCACCCGGCTTGACCCATTCGCCCGGAATCAGCCCGGGTTTGCCGACCGCGACCACCAGCAATTCGGCGGCGCGGACATGATCCTGCAGATGTCGGGTAAAGCGATGGCACGAAGTCACCGTCGCCCCCGCCAGCAACAACTCCAGACCGAGCGGTCGGCCGACATGATTGGAGACCCCGACGATCACCGCGTCGGCACCCCGAACCTTCAGATCGGTATGCGCCAGCAAAGTCATCACGCCCTTGGGCGTACACGGCCGCAACCCGGGCTGACGCAGCGCCAGCCGACCGACGTTTTCGGCGTGAAAGCCATCGACATCTTTGTCCGGATGAATGCGCTGGATCAGTTCGACGGCGTTGATATGCGCTGGCAGTGGCAATTGCACCAGGATGCCGTCGATCGCCGCATCGGCATTGAGCTGATCGATCAAGGCGAACAAGGTTTCCGACGCCACCGTCGCCGACAGGTCGTAGTCGCGGGTGACGATGCCAGCGTGCTTGCCGGCGCGACGTTTATTGCGCACATAGACCGCCGAAGCCGGATCGTCGCCGACCAGAATGACCGCCAGCGCCGGTGCGCGCTGCCCGGCCGCCACCCGCACCTGCACCCGCTGCCCGATAGCGCGCAGCAAGGCGTCGGCGATCCGTTTTCCATCCAGCAATTGCGCAGACATTCGACATTCCAACAGGCCCGACTTCGGCCGGGGCGGCATTATCGCCGATTACCGCTGCGAACACCGGCGTCATCCCGACCCACAGCCGAAGCAATATCGTCAATCTTTGGGCGGCGGCGGCGCCAGCACTTCGCGGTTGCCGTTGTGGCTGGGCGAAGAGACCACGCCCTGGGCTTCCATTTCTTCGATCAAGCGGGCGGCGCGGTTATAACCAATCTTCAATCGCCGCTGAACGCCGGAAATCGACGCACGCCGCGATTCGGCAACGATGCGCACCGCCTGGTCGTAAAGCTGGTCCATGTCACCGCCCGCTTCCGGGTCGGCTTCGGGCAATCCGCTGGCGCCGATCACCATGCCATCGCCAAAACTTTGCACTTCTTCCAGCACGCCAGCGAGGTAGCGCGTACCGCCCTGGTGCGATTTCAGATGCGCCACCACGCGGTGAACTTCCTCATCGCTGACAAAAGCGCCATGCACACGTTCCGGCGTGCCGGTACCAGGCGCGAGATAGAGCATGTCGCCATTGCCGAGCAGTTGTTCGGCACCGCCCTGATCGAGAATCGTGCGCGAGTCGATGCGACTGGAGACCTGAAACGCAATCCGGGTCGGGATATTGGCTTTGATCAGGCCGGTAATCACATCCACCGACGGCCGCTGGGTGGCCAGAATCAAATGGATACCGGCGGCCCGCGCTTTCTGTGCCAGGCGCGCGATCAGTTCTTCGACCTTCTTGCCGACGATCATCATCATGTCGGCAAACTCGTCGATGATCACCACGATGTGAGGCATCTTCTCCAGCGGCTCGGCGCGTAATTCCGGCAGATCCGGTCGCGCCACAAACAGCGGATCGAGGATCGGGTGGCCGGCGTCTTCGGCATCTTTTACTTTCTTGTTGAAACCGCCGAGATTGCGCACGCCCACACAGCTCATCAACTTGTAACGCCGTTCCATTTCGGCCACACACCAGCGCAAGCCATTGGCGGCTTCTTTCATGTCGGTAACCACCGGCGCCAGCAGGTGCGGAATCCCCTGATAAACCGACAGCTCCAGCATCTTCGGGTCGATCATCAACAGGCGCACTTCGTCCGCCGTGGCCTTGTACAGCAGCGACAACACCATCGCATTGACCGCCACCGACTTGCCCGACCCGGTGGTCCCAGCGACCAGCAAATGCGGCATTCGGGCCAGGTCCACCACCGTTGGCCGACCGCCAATATCCTTGCCCAGCGCCAACGCCAGCGGCGAGGCCAATTTGTCGTATTCCCTGGAACGCAACATCTCCGACAGATAGACCATCTCGCGGCGCGTGTTCGGCACCTCCATGCCAATCACCGACTTGCCCGGAATGACATCGACCACGCGCACCGATTGCACGCTCAAGCCGCGCGCAATGTCTTTGTCCAAGGCGCTGATCTGGCCGCCGCGCACACCCGCCGCCGGTTGCATTTCATAGCGGGTAATCACCGGCCCCGGATAGGCACCGACGACGGCCGCTTCGATCCGGAACTCTTTGAGCTTGAGCTCCAATTGCCGCGACATCGCTTCCAGAGTTTCTTCCGACCAACCGCGTGCCTGCGGCTTCGGCTCGTCGAGCAAGGACAACGGCGGCAACTCACCCGCGGGCAAGGCAGCGAACAACGGCATCTGCAATTCGCGCTCCGCGCGCTCACTCTTCTCCACCGGTGGTGAGGGCGCTTCGATGCGCACCGGCTCGCGGCCGGCCTGCTTGACCCGATCCACTTTCAACACCAGGGCGCGCTCGGCTTGCAGCCCCCGCGTTTCGCGCTGCGCCGAACGCTGCCGCCAGCGCGCCATGGTCCAGGCGGCAAAGCGCAAAGTGCCATCACCGATACCTTCCATCACCGCGAACCAAGACCAACCGGTGACCAGCGTAACCGACACCAGAAAGCCGCCGAACAGCATCAGCGTCGCCCCCAACATCCCCAAACCCGAACCCAGGGCCAGTCCAAGCAGCTCACCCAACAAGCCGCCCGCGTGCGCCGGCAAGCGCAGCGCCCAAGGCTCAAAATGCAAATGCGCCAGCGCGCTGCCGGTGATCAGCAATCCCGCACAACCCAGCAATAGCCAAGCCGAATCCGCCCGCGTCGATCCCGGCAAAGGATTCAGATCACGCACCAACCGCCAGGCAATGCCGAGCAGCAACAGCGGAAACACAAACGCCATCAGTCCGAACAACTGCAACAGCGAATCTGCCGTCCACGCGCCCACCGACCCGCCCAGATTGCGCACCGGGTCGTTGCCGCCGGCGTGCGACCAGCTCGGATCGTCCGCGCTGTAACTGAACAAGCACAGCGCCAGATACACCAGCACCGGCAGCATCAGCAACACCGCCGCCTCGCGCAGACGCCGATCCCAAAGTCCATCCGACCCGGCCTTGCCCAGCGACTTGCTGTCTGATTCCTGCGTCTTGATCGCCACGCCTGGTTCTTCCTTTGCTTAGCGGCGACATCTTACCCGGCCCGACCCAGATCGAACTCAAGTCCAGCCGCCTCGTTGCACGA